>NZ_JAMBNV010000005.1 GCF_023715245.1 Sporosarcina luteola | reverse complement strand
AGGATAGCGCTCAAGACGCCTTGATTGACGGCATAATGCAGTGCGAATCGCAAGTAGTCAATCTACACGCGTAGACGCTGAAGTAGCAGAGCCTTTGGACGCGGGTTCGACTCCCGCCGTCTCCATAAGAAGCCAGTGAGCATTGATGCCACTGGCTTTTCTCATGAACTGGAATACTTTTGGCATAATCATGATGTGAATTGAAGAATATGCACAAGTTTGAAATCATCTTCTATAGGTAAAAGGTATACTTCATTAAACTAAGGTCATTATATTTAATATAGACGAGAAAAGAAAAGTAGGTGAACAAATTGGGGAAATATCAATTAGATAACAAAGGTAAAGCGGCTGTGACAAAGTATCATGAAAAAAACCAGCCGGCCAAATTTGATAAAAAGCAGCACCTGGAAAAATTACGTGCGGAGTATTTGAAGAAAAAAGAAAAAACAAAAACAAACAGAAAAATAATAGTATGAATGAAAACATAGGAAGAATAAAATCTTCCTATGTTTTTTTAATCTAGGCTCTCTTCTTCAAATTAAATGGTAGGTATTACAAATAGAAGCTAGGCTATTAGGAGGAGAGGGCCTATTCCTTAGTTGTTAATACCATGACACACAATATAATGGAGAGGATTTTTAAGCAGTCCCTAAAAGGTATTAATTTTACAATTATAGTGAAAGACTGAAGAGTATATACAGATGGCTTGGAGGCGAGAGAATGAAGAAGGCAGAACTTATAAAAATTATTAATGAAAAGTTCAACGATCTAGATTCTATCCTTATTGAAGAGTTAAGTGAAATATTTAATCAGGATAACGAGCAGTTACGGAATGAGGCACTCTTAAGGGCAATGCATAGCGAACAATTTGAAGTAGACTTTAAAATACCTCTAGAGAAGGTCATCAGGGATTTAGCTGTATGGACAACACAAAAAATCTTTCGTAGTGGTACTATCGAAGATCTTCATGCAGGTGAATATAGCTTTGAAGACTACGAGAATATTCCTCCCAACACCCCTGTAGAACAAATTAGTCAGCTAACGGATGATAACATGATGATACTGAATAAGGAGTTAGTTGATAAAATAGGATTTATGTTTACGCTGTTTTCAAGAGCGGAGTATTTTAAGTTTGCAAATTTTATTAGTGGCTACAGACTTTACGGAACTGAGTGGGATAAACCAAACATTGAAGTTGTAGAATCAAATTATTATAACTATCTATTGTTGATAACGGGAATGGAGAAGTATTTAGATAAGTAAAAGGGAACACTTAGCTCCCTTCCTCTACATAGTGATATGGAACAGTAAGTAAAAGAAGCATGGATTCTCCGGTTGGAGAGAGCATGCTTCTTTTTTGTTTATCGATTGTGTCGATTAATTAAATCAATGAAAGCATCTACGAAGGTCTGTAAGAACTCTGCAGTCCCTTCATTCAACTTTCCATTCTCATCGAATAACTCTGGAGAGTTTGCAAGGTACGCTTCAGGCTGTTGCACGACTGGCATATTTAAAAATACAAGGCTTTGACGTAAATGATGGTTCGCGCCAAATCCACTTAAATTACCAATAGACTGGCTAATGACTGCTGCTGGCTTGCCATCCCAAGCACTTTGCCCATAAGGACGTGATCCCACATCTAACGCATTTTTCAATGCTCCAGAGATTGAACGGTTATACTCAGGTGTTACAAAAAGTACAGCATCACTTTCTTTAATGGCGTTTCGGAATGTCGTGTACTCTTCAGGAACATTGCTTTCTGTATCAATATCTTCGTTATAGAGTGGAAGATTTCCGATTTCTACGAGTTGAGTTTCATAGCCCTCAGGAAATAACTCTCCTACACTTTTAGCAATTTTTGTTGAGAACGATTCCTTTCGTAAACTACCACTGATCAATGCGACTTTAACCATTTTTAATCACCAATCCTTGTGTAAGTATATTAGGAAAATTCCATCCCATCTATTAATTTATCGTGATAGTTAAGTCAAACAAGTTGATTCAAAATTTGCAAACACTTTACCATTCATTTAAGATGCTAAATGATTAAGAAGAATTCGACTTAGCAATTCATTTTCTTCTATAAATTGATATGTTTTTGCCGAACTGTTTTACAGTATTTATTGAATACTCATTTGATTATCCTTACAATGTACCTATATGCTTCAATTTAAATAGTATATTAGAAGGTTATGATTGTGGCGGCTAGTTTCGATTATGTAAAATAGGTTACTGAAAGTGTTACTCTATTTAAATTATGAACTAATTTAATATTAGGTTAATAGTAAAAAAATAGTAAGACCATGAGAAATTATATCGAATTTTATGATTACTGTAAATGAAACGTACATTCCCACGTCTTTAGATTGCCTATAAACAATATAGTGAGGTATAGATAATGATAGATATTCCATTTTATATAAAACCGTTAATTGGAAAGGTAACAACATTTATTAGCGGAACTTTGATAGAACAATGGAGGATTAAAAGGAAACTACAAAAGATAAAACACTTTAAGAGAGAATATGAAGACACTTTTATTGATTCTAATGCGTTCCAAAAATTTTTAAATGATGAAAAGAATGGACTTTTGATATTCAATTATGTATTTGGTGCTACTTTTATATCGATTGATAAGGAAGCGTTTATAAAGCAATTATCTAATCTAGCAATTAATGAGATAAATAATTACAGAAAATCTGTCCAACTAGAAGAAATAGATAATCATCCACTTATAAAACAATATCTTTATGATTTGATTACATATCTTGAGGACCATAGAGATAATAGTTTTAATTCAAAAGAAATGAATATTTTATCCAACATTCATAATAGCATCATAGAAAGTAATAACAGTCTAAAAGAGTATTTTGAAAATAACTTAGTGGATATTCAAGAAAGAGCTTATTTGGAAAAGTATAACGACGAATATTTAGAAAAAATATTAAACCGTAACATAATGGATTTAGGCAAAAGATATATATCTGAGGCGAATGTAGAGACGAATTTTAATATAATATTTGATTCTTTAGTGACTAGTGAGGTTATTTTTCAGAAATTTAGTGTAGTGATAGACAATCTACAAATTGGCATTAAAGAGTTTGGTGAAGTATTCAATAAATATAAAGAGCAACTGGGGTACCTTAATATAAACTTTATTGATGAATTCTTTGAATATTTAAACAGTGTTGATCTTAGGGATAAAGAATTTTATGAATATGAAAATTTTAACTATCTTATTGAAAAGATTAACGGCCTTATGGCAGAGATTGAAGGGGTTAGATACAAGTTATATGAAGAAGGGAACAAGAACGCCAGGGAAAAATTAACTAATCCAATTTACAAAATAAATATATATGAAAAAGAATTTAATGAGTATATAAACTCAGTAAAGCCAGTTTTAATTAATGAGCCATATTTATTAATATATGGAGATGCAGGGATAGGTAAATCTCATTTGTTGGCTGATAATGCTAAAAGATTGCAGCAAGAAGGCCATAGTGTTTTTCTGGTATTAGGCCAACATCTAAATAGTCACGATCATCCTTTCAAACAAATCTTTGATTTGATTGATTATAAAGGATCTAAAGAATCTTTTCTAAAGGAATTTGATAATAGAGCAAAACATAAAAATAAGAGAACTGTAATAATCATAGATGCTTTAAATGAGGGAGAAGGTAAATATTTTTGGAAAAATTACTTATTGAACTTTTTGAATACAATAAGGGAATTTGAAAATATCGCTGTAGTCTTGTCAGTCAGAAGTAACTATATTAGAAGTGTAATACCTGAAAATATTGAGGTGGATTTTCCGTTACATAAAATAGAACACAGTGGATTTAAGAATTTAAGTTTGGATGCATTAGAGCCCTTTTTTAATTATTATAAAATAAATCCATTAGTATTTCCATCATTAGAAAATGAGTGTTATAACCCTCTATTCTTGCAAATATATTGTGAAGCATTCCAAGAAGAGTATGCAGGTTATAGAGGTTGGAGTATAGTTGAGGTGTTAGAAAGGTTTATAGTAAAGGTTAATAGTAGGCTATCAATAGATCAAAGATTTTCTTATACTGACTCTTTAAACCTGGTTGATAAAATATTGAAAGAAATTGCTGCGAAATTTATTGAGAATAAATTTTATAGCATTGAATTAAGTGAACTATATGAAATAATAAATAGTGTTGCTAGTCCATACACGATGGGTTATCGAGAATTGGTTTTAGGATTGCAAGAAGAAAATATATTGACAATTAATTCAGGGTATCGTGGCGAAAGTTTAGTATATTTCACGTATGAAAGATTTGCGGATATATATATATCGCTAGTTTTATTAGATCAATATAGTCATAATTGTAATCTCTTTGAGGATATGCTTGCTTCAGACAATCAATTTTATTATGGGGTCTACGAGAGCCTCTCAATAATTGTTCCCGAAAAACTAAATAAAGAATTCGTGGATTTATTTGACAGTAGTATTATAACTTTTGATATAGCTGAAGCCTTTGTTCGAGGAATATCATGGAGGAATATACAGAATACTGATGAAAGAACTTTAGAATTGATACACTTATGTTTAAGTCAAGAAGATATTGATTTACAAAGTTTAGTATATGAAAGTTTGTTAAAGCAGTCTTACATGATTGGATCCCCTTTAAATGCAAACTTTTTACATGATAAACTTTATTCTTTATCTATGCCAATAAGGGATGGAAGTTGGACTATCTCTATAAATAATAATTCAGAAGTGCCTAAACGACTTGTCGAAATTATTTTAAATAAAAATTTGAGTTTTAAACACTTCGATCACGAAAATTTTGAATTGCTTTCATTGAGCATTATTTGGCTGTTTACCAGTTCAGATCGGAATTTAAGAGACATATCTACCATAGCACTAGTAAAACTATATATGGAAGAACCATCAATCATATTAAAGAATATTAATCAGTTTATTGATGTTAACGACCCATATGTATTGGAAAGAATGCTAGCAAGTACCTATGGCGCAATACTTAGAATAAATGAGGTTCCAGACTTAGAGAAAATAATTGATATTATTTATACTAAAATATTCGAACAAGACGAAGTTTATCCGCATGTACTAATCAGAGATTATGCGAGAGGAATTATTTTATTAGCCATCAATAAAGATATTATTAATATTGATCGTTTTGCAAAAATTAATCCTCCCTATTCTAGCAAATGGTATGAACGAAATTATACATTACAAGATGTAGATAAAAAACTAATTGAAATGCAGCAACTAGCTAATACAGAATTTTGCGGATTTCATGAAATAACTAGATCTATGACAACTGAATATGGAAGAGGAACAGGAGCTTATGGAGATTTTGGAAGATACACCTTTGGTAGTGCACTATATGATTGGAGAAATCAATTTAATGATCAGGATTTAAGTAATATTGCTACAATGAGGATTCTCGAATATGGCTATAATGAAGAACTACATGGTTATTATGATAAGCAACTAATAAATTATGATAGACATGGAAATTCCATAGAGAGAATAGGCAAAAAGTACCAATGGATTGCTTTATATGAGATGGTGGCTAAATTAACAGACAACTGGCCTGTGTACAAAGAGAAAAAGTTATATACTCCTGAATATGAAAAATATAAGAGATTAGAAAGTGAGAAATTCTCTCTATTTATTGATAGCCTTATAAAAGGTGAATCTGAGAATAATAAGGAGTTAGTCGATGAAAAAAATGAAGAAACTTTAAACGAAGAAGAGCACATACTAGAGATTGAAAAGGAATATTACAAGAAATACAATGGACCGTGGGAACCGTTTTTAAGAAATATTGATCCGAGCTTGTTAGAGTACCCAATAAAAGATAATGATTTATACTTAATAAGGAACTACTTGCCGAATAAGCCCAATAAAATTTGGGCGCAAAGTCAAGATGAATTTAATATACTTGATGAATTTATATATATTGAGTATGAAGGCAATAAGTATATTTCATTAGGCCAATTGCTGATCCAGAAAAGAGAAAATGGTAAAAAGTTTGTTGATAGAGATGAATTTTGTATAAAGTCAAAAGCAGTTATTATAGGAGACAAGGATAAGGAAAAATATATCTCGAGTAAATTAAAGAATAAAAAGAATATTAGTGTATCTTGGGCAAATACATATAGTATTTTTGCATTTGAATATTTTTGGCATCCTTCCTTCTCAGATCTATATTATAAAGAGGACAATGAGGGTGTTGAGTGCGAAGATGCGATATGGGAATACAGGTGGGAGTCAAATATTAATTATACTACGAGCGAAAGAACTTCTTGTAGTTACCTTTTACCAAATGCGAATTTGGTTAGTTTTTTTGAATTAAAACAAATTACTGAAGGAGTATGGAAGGATAAGGATGACAATTTAGTTACGTTTGATGCTCAGTACATGGGATATGATAGCAACTTGTTATTCCGAGCAGATTATTTTACTAAATATTTAAGAGAAAATAACCTAGCAATAGTATGGAATTTTTATATGGAGAAGACTTCTGAGCGCAGTAGAAAAGAAGAATGGTTCCTATGTTGGTCTGAAATTGGAGCTGATATAGAACACGCTATATTGGATCAATATAAGGTATTAGAAATGGAAGATAGATTTTAATTTAACGAGGTAAAGATTTTTTTGATACAAAAGCGGCATATGATATGAAGACGATGGATATGGTTAGGAGTTTGGGAAATATTGAGGATTAATTATAGTCATCATGACATTTTATCCTTTATTTAATTCTGGATATCACGAAAACTGAGTTTTTTCATATCGAAACTCTTCGCTCAAAATGCTCAGGTTTACACCTGAAATATAGGATGAATTTTTTTTAGGTACCACTCTCCGTACTATTTCGTAATGTATTGGAGACTGGTACCTTTTATTATACTTTGTGGTCAAAAGGCAACTAGATGATGAGGAAAGGGGGTACTGCAGCTAAAATAAAGGTCTGAGTTAGAAAAAATATAATTGAAGTAATTCTCATCAACAAGCTTTACCAGGAGCTCCTTAATGCCCGGGCAAACTAAGAGCTACCTTTTCTTTGTGGCAGTATTCATTAAATTAGAGGGGTTAAAAGAAACGAAAACCTAGGAAATCGTTCTCAGTTGGTAGAATTTTCTCGTTGCAATTAAGTTTGAATTCTATGCTAAACTTGTAATTTCGCAAGCCATTTATGAAGGTGGAATACAAATGGGAAGAAATGAACATAAGCAGCAACAGAAACGATCGAACAGAAAGAAGAAATGGTCTAACCTACAAAAACCTATCCGGATATTATTACTTGTAATGCTACTTATTGTCCTTGGTGGATTGGTCAAGGTGAACCAATTAATTGCTTCAAGTGACGTGACCAAACTAGAAGAACCTGAACCAAGACCAACGTTTATTTACGATCAAAACGGAGAGGTCGTTAGTAAGATTTCGGTATCCAACATTGAAGGAGTTCATCTAGAACAAATACCAAAAGAGTTGATAGAAGCAGTCATTTCTGTTGAGGATCAGCAATTTTACAAACATAATGGGGTTAATTATTTTGGGATTGCGCGGGCATTTACCCAAAACCTCATACAGGGTGAGGTTGTTGCTGGTGGGAGTACAATCACTCAACAGCTTTCCAAAAATGTGTTTTTGACGCAGGAACGTACATATACTCGTAAATTCAAGGAATTGTTTATTGCGAAGAAAATTGAGAGAACGTATTCAAAAGATGACATTTTGGAACGCTACTTGAATCAAATCTATTTTGGCGAAGGGGCATGGGGTGTTCAACGTGCTGCGGAAGTCTATTTTGGAAAGGATGTAAGCGAGTTAACGTTGAGCGAATCTGCTACATTGGCAGGATTGATTAAAGCACCTACTCATTTATCTCCTTATAAGGACATGGAGAAGTCGATGGAACGACGCAACATTGTTCTATCGCTAATGAAGAGTGAAGAGTATATCAGTCAAGCTGAGTTTGATGAAGCGGTCGGTCAAGAAATTGTCTTAGCTGATCCGACATTGCCAAATTATAAAGGGAAGTATCCATATTATATTGACAACATTATCGACGAGGCGGTCAACAAGTATGGGTTAACGAAAAATGAAGTGCTTTCTGGGGGATTACATATTTACACGGAGTTGAATCCTGTCATTCAAGATGCCCTTGAAGAAGTTTATGAGGATGAGAGTTATTTTCCAGAGAGTAAGCCCGATCAACTCATTCAAAGCGGTTCGGTCTTCTTGAACCCTAAAACAGGTGGCATCAGTGCCTTGGTTGGGGGTAGGGGAGAGTATACGTATGCCGCTTTAATAATGCGACCGAGCTCGTTAGACAACCGGGATCGACCTTGAAACCACTTATCTACACGGCTGCACTCGAGCAAGGCTATCAAATTTCGGATATGCTCGTTGACGAACCGATCAATATTAATGGATATGCTCCGAAAAACTTCGATCATAGATTCAGAGGGCAAGTGACAATGTATGATGCAGTCACTCAATCGTATAACATCCCTCCTGTATGGCTTTTGAATAACATCGGAATTGGAACCGGTGTGAACACCGTAGAACGGTTCGGAATTCCATTGGAAGAACAAGACCGTAATCTTGGTCTAGCATTAGGGGGCTTGCACAAAGGTACGTCACCCTTGAGAATGGCTCAAGCTTTTGCTGCATTTGCGAATGATGGAGTCATGATGGAAGCCCATGCAATTGTAGAAATAAAAGATTCAGAAGGCGAAGTCATTGGAAAATGGCGTGAAGAATCTGTAGAAGTGACAGAAGCGGAAGTTGCTCAGCAAATCACCTATATGCTGAAAGGTGCTGTCGATGTAGGGACCGCCCAGAAAGCTCAAATTTCAGGGCTGGAAGTAGCCGGTAAAACAGGTACCACCCAGCTGCCATTCACGGGTGCCGATGGATCAAAGGATCATTGGTTCGTCGGCTACACACCAGACATCGTCGGTGCGGTTTGGCTAGGTTACGATAAAACGGATGCCGAACATTACTTAACATCGACTAGTAGTTTCACAGTGCCACCGATCTTCGGGCAAGTCCTATTAAGGTCAATGAGTGAACTACCTACGAAGAAATTTGATTTACCATTAATCGCGAAAAAGCAAAAAGAGCTCGAAGAACAGAAAGAGAAATTGAAGAAGGAAGAACAGAAAAAAGAAGAAGAGAAACGGAAACAGGAAAAGAAAAAAGAGAAGGAAAAGGAAAAAAGAGAGAGAAAAGACAAAAAGGAAAGAGAGAAAGAACGGAAAAAGAAAGAGAAGGAAAGGGAATAGAGAGAGAAGAAAAAAGAGAAAGAAAAGAAGAAACGAGAAAAAGAGAAAGATAAAGACAAAGGCAAAGATTAATAAAGAGGTCATAGTCGTTACTGTTAAATTAAAAAACCGTCTCCAATCATCAAAGCTAGATGTTTGGAGACGGTTCTTTCTATTTCCTATCAGGAATATTGAACATCTCAGGAATTGTAACAAACTTATACCCTTGCTCTTGCAATGTCGGAATAATTTGGCGAAGCGCTTCAATTGTATTCGTTCGATCGCCACTCGATTCTGCACCATCGTGCATGAGAATAATTGCGCCAGGATGGATGTTATCTAATACGCTCGACGCAATAACTTCCGGCGGGTCTTCTTGCCAATCCAACGTATCAAGCGACCACGCAATTACGAAATAATTCATGTCTCCAAGTTTCTCGACTAATTCATTGTATAAGAAGCCATACGGTGGTCTAAATAAGCTTGTCCGATAACCAAGTATGTCGTTAAGGACATCTTCCGTTCTCGTTACTTCCTGCTCGAGCGTCTCGAGGTCTGATTCTTCAACAAGGTTAGGATGGTAGTAAGTGTGGTTTCCGATTGCATGCCCATCAGCTTCATAGCGCTTAATAATATCAGGGTGAGCAGCGGCTTTTGAACCTAAAACGAAGAATGTTGCTGGTACATTATACTGTTTTAATACATCTAACACCTCATTTGTAAAACGAGGATCTGGCCCATCATCAAAAGTTAAAGCAATTCTTTTTTGATCCGTAGGACCTCGTAAGAAAAAAACATCCGGATATCTCTGTTGTAAAATTCGTAGGTCAACAGGCTGCTGTAGTTCCCGAGTAGAACTTTCGGAACCTCCGTCAAGGTCAGGCAAATCTTCTTCCTGATTATTTTGTACGACTGTTTCTGTCTTGTCCTGAGTTACAAATACTAGACGTTCGTCATTCGCATGAACAGTCAAGCTATCCGTTACATGCAAACATAATAAAAACCCCGTCACCAACAACCACTTGAATAGTTGAGTTTGCATCCATTCATCTCCTTTTTTTATTCCATAACTGAGCCTATTTATCATCACCATTGTTATGGTTAACTCAAGTGGATATATTATTCGCAGAAACAGTGTGGCTTTAAGTAAATCTTTTTCTCTGTAGCAAAGATTTAGTTAATTTTAATCAAAGAAGATATACTTAGAAATAGGTTTTATGTTTAGTGTTACGAAATTACTGCAAGGGTGGATGGATACTAAATGATACGTTTTGAAAGTGATTATGCAGAAGGTGCTCATAAAGAAATTCTGAATCGACTTCTGGAAACCAATGAGGATCAGACGCCTGGCTATGGTATGGATGAATATTGTGAAAGGGCCAGGGGTTATATCAGAAACGCTTGTGATGTAGAGAATGCGGATGTACACTTCTTAGTGGGCGGAACACAAGCAAATACTACGATTATCTCTTCCATATTGCGCCCGCATCAAGGAGCCGTTTCGGCAATTACGGGTCATATTGCAGGACATGAAACGGGAGCAATTGAAGCCACTGGACATAAAGTTCTTACGTTGCCGAGTGATGATGGAAAAATCAATGCAAAACAGGTAAAAGATTTATATGATGCTCATTGGAACGATGCCACACATGAGCATATGGTTCAGCCAGGTTTGGTTTACATTTCTCACCCTTCCGAGAATGGGACGACATATAGTAAATCTGAATTAGAGGAGTTAAGCGAAGTTTGTCGAGAATGTGGTTTGCCATTATTTATGGATGGAGCTCGATTAGGGTATGGCCTCGCTGCAAAAGACAATGATCTATCTCTAAAAGATATCGCCAGACTTTGTGATGTGTTCTATATCGGCGGTACGAAAATAGGAGCTTTGTTTGGAGAAGCGGTTGTCATTACAAATGATGACCTTAAGAAAGACTTTCGATATAACATCAAACAAAATGGCGGGCTGCTTGCAAAGGGGAGATTATTAGGAATTCAGTTTGAAACCTTGTTTGAAGATGGCTTATACAATCAGATTTCTAAGCATGCGGTGGACTTGGCGATAATGATTCGAGAAGCGTTTGTTGAAAAAGGGTTTTCATTAAGATATGATTCCAAGACAAATCAACAGTTTCCCATTATACCGAATGATGTGTTGAGTAAATTGAGCAAGAAATATTCTTTTTCCTTTTGGGAAAGAGTCGATGACACGCAAAGTGTTGTGAGATTTTGTACGAGTTGGGCTACAAAAAAGGAATATGTTGAAAAACTGATTGAGGATATTAAGAGTATGGATTATTAATGGTTTACTAAAAAGTTGGAGATTAGTTCAGATTAGATCTGTCTAAGACTCCAACTTTTTTATTTATCTATTGCTTCTATTTATGATATTAATAAAAGCATCTACGAAGGATTGTAAAAATGAGCGGGGTTTATTTTGGACGAAGGGCTTGGATTAGAAATACCGAACCTTGGTCATATTGAGTTTCTTCTTCCCAACAGCTAAACTTAAATGCTCGAAAGGTAATAAAGAAGGTGGAGTACATATGAAAAGAACGGAACATAAGCAGCAACAGAAACAATTGAATAGAAAGAAGAAATGGTCTTCCATACAAAAGCCTATCCGGATACTATTACTTGTAATGCTACTTGTAGTCCTCGGTGGATTGGTCAAGGTGAATCAATTAATAGCATCAAGTGATGTGAGTAAACTAGAAGTACCTGAACCGAGACCGACGTTTATTTATGATCAAAACGGAGAGATCGTAAGTAAAATTTCAAATTCTAACATTGAAGGAGTTCGTCTGGACCAAATACCAAAAGAGTTGATTGAAGCAGTCATCTCCGTGGAGGATCAGCAGTTTTATAAACATACTGGGGTTAATTATTTTGGGATTGCCCGGGCATTTACTCAAAATACATTAAAAGGAGAAGTTGTTGCTGGTGGGAGTACAATCACTCAACAGCTTTCGAAAAATGCGTTTTTGACGCAGGAACGTACATATTCTCGTAAATTCAAAGAATTGTTTATCGCGATGAAAATTGAGAGAGCGTATTCGAAAGATGACATTCTGGAACGCTACCTGAATCAAATCTATTTTGGCGAAGGGGCATGGGGTGTTCAACGAGCTGCGGAAGTCTATTTCGGGAAAGATGTAAGCGAATTGACGTTGAGCGAATCTGCTACATTAGCGGGATTGATTAAAGCACCTACTCATCTATCTCCTTATAAGGACATGGAGAAGTCGATGGAACGACGTAACATTGTTTTATCGTTAATGAAAAGTGAAAAGTATATTAGTCAAGCAGAGTTCGACGAAGCGATCGGCCAAGAAATTGTGTTAGCTGATTCAACAATGCCTAATTATAAAGGGAAGTACCCATATTATATTGACCATATTATTGACGAGGCTGTTAACAAGTTCGGACTAACGAAAAATGAAGTGCTATCTGGAGGATTACATATAAAGACAGCGTTAAATCCTGTCATCCAAGATGCCCTTGAAGAAGTCTATGAGGATGAAAGTTACTTTCCAGAGAGTAAGCCCGATCAACTCATTCAAAGCGCTGCGGTCTTCTTGGATCCTAAAACGGGCGGCATTACCGCCTTGGTAGGGGGCAGAGGAGAATATACGTATGGACGCTTCAATAATGCGACCCAGCTCGTTAGACAGCCGGGATCGACCTTGAAACCACTAGTGTACACTGCTGCGCTCGAGCAAGGCTATCAAATTTCGGATATGCTCGTTGACGAGCCAATCAACATTAATGGCTATTCTCCCAAGAATTTCGATCATAGATTCAGAGGACAAGTGACAATGTACGATGCGGTCGCTCAATCGTATAATATCCCTCCCGTCTGGCTCTTGCATCAGATTGGAATTGAAAAAGGAGTGCGCGCCGTAGAGCGGTTCGGAATTCCGTTGGATGAAAATGATCATAATCTTGGCCTAGCATTAGGGGGCTTGCACAAAGGTACATCACCCTTGCGAATGGCTCAAGCTTTTTCTGCATTTCCGAATAATGGGGTCATGATGGAAGCTCATGCGATTGTAGAAATAAAAGATTCAGAAGGCGAAGTCATTGGCAAATGGCGTGAACAGTCTGTAGAAGTAACAGAAGCGGAAGTTGCCCAGCAAATGACCTATATGCTGAAAGGTGCTGTCGAAGAAGGTACAGCCCAGAAAGCTCACCTTTCAGGGATGGATGTAGCCGGTAAAACAGGTACTACTCAGCTGCCATTCACGGGTGTGGATGGATCAAAGGATCATTGGTTCGTCGGGTATACACCGGACATCGTAGGTGCAGTTTGGTTAGGCTATGATAAAACGGATTCCGAACATTACTTAACATCGACTAGTAGTTTTACAGTGCCGCCAATTTTCGGGGAAGTCCTATCCAGATCGATCAGTGAATTGCCTACGAAGAAATTTGATTTACCATTAATCGCGAAAAAGCAAAAAGAGCTAAAGGAACAGAAGGAAAAGTTGAGGGAGAAAGAACAGAAACGAGAAAAAGAGAAGAGGAAAAAGGAGAAGGAAAAAGAGAAAGACCGGAAGAAAAGAGAGAAGAAAGATAAAAAGGAAAGAGAGAAAGAAAGGGAAAAGAGAGAGAAGAGAGAAGAAAAGGAACAGAAGAAACGGGAAAAAGAGAAAGATAAAGAAAAAAAGAGAAGTCATAAGTCGGAAGAAGAAGATGATGATGATGATGATTGAACGGTGCAGGTTGGTCGTGCACGATTCTCATTAATTGAATACTACAAGCCGGTTCAAATCATTATAGTAAGATGATTGGAACCGGTTTTTTGCTTGAACTCAGGGTAGAAGTGCATGTATCGATAATGGGGTAGAATACTCACAAAACCATTTCCCGTTTAAAATAATTCCTCAAGGGAAAAAATACACCGAATGAAAAACTCAGGAGGTGAATCCATGAATACGAAATATGCAGAAACCCTAAAAGTGATTCTAGAATGTGTGGAGGAATGCAATACTTGTTTCGATGCATGTTTGAAAGAAGAAGATGTTAAGATGATGGCTGAATGCATTCGGTTGGACCGAGAATGTGCCGATGTTTGTGCATTCGCTGCGCAGGCGATAATGCGTAATAGCCCGTTCACAAATAAGATTTTGGAGCTTTGTGCAGAGGTCTGCGACCGTTGCGCGGAAGAGTGTGCTAAACATGAGGCAGACCACTGCAAACGCTGTGCCGAATCTTGCAGAAAATGCGCGGAAGCATGCCGTCAAGCAGTGGCGTAAACGTTCATTGAAGGAGCTATCCCGAGAAGCTGCTGGGCAACGGATAGTGAGTTGTCGGCCAAATATAGACTTATATCGGAAGCTATATATCCCCCGTCGTGAAAACGAGCGGGGGATTTAGGTATTAATTAGGCTCAACATGAACGTGTACATCATATACTCCATAATCATTGATCATGATCTTTTCCACTTGTGTAGCGATATTATGGGCATCTGTAATATTCAGCGTCGGATTTACAAGTATCACAATATCGATAACCTCGTTATTTCCGTAGTATCTACCTTTTATTTCTTTAATCCCTCTAACCCCATCCACTTCTGCGATGACTTCTTGATAAATTTAAATCAACATCAATCCATCTAACAGTTCTTGGTAGGCTTGCTTAAAGATATCCCAAGCAGTTTTACAAATTAATAATCCGACGATAAGAGCAGTTAGTGTATCGAGCCAGGGAGGGCGATTACTTTTAAGAGTGCTTTTCTGTTACAATTACTTTGAATTCAAGGCGGTATTTCCGCTATTAGGAGGAAGGGAAGACATGAAGAGGATTATAATTGCGGCACTGATATTAATGTTCGCATTTTCAGCGAGTGCCTCTGCACATACAGGTTTAACAAGTTCGACACCTTCCGATGGTGACATTATAGCTGACGATATTTATGAAATTACTTTGGAGTTTAATACAAATATCGAATCGACAAGTACTGTGAAAATCTTTAGTGAGAACAACGAGGAAATAACGGGAAATACGATAGTGAATGACAATGTGATGATAAGCGGATTTAACGAACCTTTAGATGATGGTATATATACAGTCGAATGGAAAATTATTGGTGCAGATGGTCATCCGATTCAGGGAACCTATTCATTCGAGGTAAATCAAGAAGAATTAAATGATCCCGCTGATTCTGGAGAATCTGGAGAAACAACTAATGCACCCAGGGAAGTGTCAGTAGAGAAGTCGGAAGAGCAAATGGTTGAAGTCCCTTCAAAAATTGCTTCGAATGATCTTCTAGTGATAATACTTGTCGTCTTATTTACAATAGCCGGTGGATTTTTTGGCTGGATCATAGGAAGAAGGCAAAAATAAATGATTTGGATTTATTTAACGGAAAGTTTACTGTATCTCTGCTTCTCGCTATTGATGGGCGCTTTTATCATTCAATTCATCCCGGAAAAATTGAAGCCTACTATTCATATCCCGAAGCGGATAATCCAATTGGCAGTATTGGGAGTTGTGTTCTTTTCGGCTGCTCCAGTGCTAAGGGTCATTCTGTTTCTATATGAGGATATCGGCCTGTTCACTACGTTGGAAAGCGTCCTGAGTGGTTTTGAAGTAGGAAAGGCATGGAATCTTACAGTCATACTTGCAATCTTCTTTTACCTTTTTGTGTCACTGTTCCCGGTTTTGAAGAGTAAAGCGCTGTCTGGTATTGCTCTCGCTTTCACTCTAGTCCTGCTTTTTGCATTGGGATGGGCAAGCCACGCTGCTTCGCTAACGGAATGGAGTGGATTCGTTTTCCATTCATTGCACTTTTTAGCCGTCACGGTTTGGATCGGAATCCTCCTGATCGTCGGTTGGTGTTCAAAGGACCTAGAGAATTGGGTTTCTTATTTAAAGTGGTTTACCCCTTTGGCGATCGTATGTTTTCTTACAATAGCAGGAACCGGTTTATTCCTTATGACATTGGTCATAAATGTGAACGAATACCCGGATGCCTGGACAGTACCATATGGACAAGCCTTATTGATGAAGCACCTGACGATTATTCCGGTTTTGTTTTTTGCTTTTATAAATGGATTTTGGATCAGGCGAAAACTGAAACGGCAAGAACAAATCAACCCAATACCTTGGTTAAAGTTCGAAAGCATTCTCCTGTTCTTTACGTTTGTGTCGACCGGCATGCTTGGACAACAGGAGCCTCCGCATAGTATTGAGATCACACTCGCGGGTAGTGGCCCTTCGGCTATTTTCGATTATTTTTATTCAGGAGTCATTGAACCTTCAATGCGTTTGGAATTCGGGTTAAACACGTTAAATATACTGTTTTTCATCGTAGCTATTATTTTTATGTGGCTGATCATGTACAGCTTTAGAAAAAAGACGCCTGCAGTAGTTCCTTTTTTCATGGGAATGTTCTGTGTCCTTTCTCTATATTTCGGGTTAATGGCTAGCATTCAATAAACAAAGGTCAATAACTCACGGACAATAAAACCCTTCCACTGGCTTATCAAACAGCATAAAAATGTCCTTGAAATACGTCTCATCAACCAACTTGTCCAACACTCCCTTGTAATACCCCGGCAAATTACGGATAGCCTTCTTCTTTGTTGCCATTACAGTGATCATCAAAGCACGATACGCAAGGTCTTCGAAGACAGACTTGTCGTCTTTATATATATCATATTTTAGCATCCTTCCGGAAATGGCCCTGTGAATTCCGTAAAATTCACGGGCGATTTTTGTGTCACCGATTGTTGAGGCAAGCAGTTCTTGCATCCGACTGAAAAGACTTGTGGATAACTTCGGTGATTCCGTAGGAGACGTGTAGTTAAGATCTTTAGATTTTAATAGAGATTTAGAAAGAAGAGCTTCACCTGCTGGAAGTTGCTCGTTTTCCTCGTCCTCATGCGGTTTATCAACGTTGTCTCGGTCGTTCATTTTCCCTTGGTCATCGAAGGGTAAAATGATATAAATGTTAGCGCCGAGTCCGCTCATGACCGGGCGTATGTAATGGACTTTCTCGATAATGCCTAAGTTGACGAGTTTGCGGATTGCGCGTCTTACCGTCACATTTGATTTCCCTGTTGCATCTTCGATCGTTCCGTGTTTCAGATGTGCCGCTCCGTATTTGACAGAGTATCGACGGATGATGTCGAGCACTTGGCGGTCTGATTTCGTCAATTCATCCCAGTGTGTATTCACATGCTGTTCAGCTGCAGCGTCCATTTCTTCAATCGTGTTGAAACGTGAGTATTCTTTCAAGTAGTGTGTCATTTACAATTCCCCCTTTGCCCTCTATATAGATGGGAGGGATCAAAAAGGATACTATGTGTAGAGAAAAGTTTGAAATGATTCTAAATGACTATGACAGCTACTCCGATTATAGACTAAGGGACAGGCATCTAAGAAACGGATGCCTACCTTTTTATTTGGTACTTATATTTAATTTAACATCCACCTCCCTGCGAATAATCCAATTGTCATGGTATAATAGACACACTGAGATTAAACATATTAAAGAAGAAACTGGCGGCAGGGGGAGATCCATTATGTTGAAAAAGATCATTGCATGCATTACTGTTATTTCTCTATTTCTAGTGACTTTCAGTAGTATCACATTCGCACAATCAAGGTATTATATCAGTACACCGAAACAAGAATATACATATGAGAAAATGACCAAGGATATCCAGCAGTTAGCAAAGGATTACCCGGAGTTGGTGGAATATAAGTCACTTGGCAAGACTGCGTATGGCAGGGATATTTGGGCGATGAAAGTTGGGAAAGGAGATTCCACTCTTTTAGTTACGGGCTCACACCATGCTAGAGAATGGATGTCTACCATACTAACAATGCATCTGGCTTACAAATATGCTGCTTCCTATGAAAGCAATCAATCCATACAAGGGTACAATGTGAAGGAAGTTCTTGATCATACGACGATTTGGTTTATTCCCATGGTAAATCCAGACGGTGTTACATTGCAGCAAAAAGGATTGAGCGCTTTTCCGAAAGAAATCCATAATCAATTAATTAAAATGAATAACGGCAGCAGAGATTTCAAGCGTTGGAAGGCAAATGCCCAAGGGGTTGATCCCAACAGGAATTATGATGTGGATTGGAGTAGGATACAAAACAATTCCGCAACTCCATCTTGGAGAAATCACAAAGGCTCAAAACCTGGCCAAATCGCAGAAGTGAAAGCTGTTATGAAATTGGTTAGTGAGGTATATCCAGAGATGCTCTTGGACTACCATTCTTCAGGTGAAATTCTGTATTGGGATTATAAGATTGAGTACAAAACGAAGCAGCGTGATCGAATTATAGCCAATAAAATAGCAGGCATGACAGGATATAAACTAATGTTTGCACAAAATAAAGCTACTGGCGCATCAACAGATTGGTTTATAGCTAAGTTCGGGAAGCCTGCATTGACACCGGAGCTTGGCAAGTTTGCAGGAGAGACAAATCTTCCGTTAAGTGCCTTTGATCGGATTTGGAAGCAAAATCAGGCCGTACCAATGTATGCCGCAACTGAAAGTTATCAACTTTGGTTAGATAAACAAAAGCTTGTTTATTTGAATGATGTACGGGTTGATTTATTGAATGAAACAACGTTATATTCCAAACCTCTCAAATCAGCTAATCACTCTTTGAATCCACAAAGAGTTTCCGTCGTTGGAGAAAAAGCTGACTGGTACCTTATTAGGACGGATAAGGGCAATATGTGGATTAAGAAAGCCAATACGAAGGAATATACTGTCCAAGGCTTTGTAGATTATAAAGAGGGGGAATACTGGTCAGAGCCTATTTTATGGTCCGTTAATAGAGGGTTGATGTTTGGCAGCGTTGTCAATAACCGAAGATATTTGAAGCCTATGGACAATTTAACGGAAGCGCAATTCTTGGCGATGTTATTCCGCTTCGCAAAACCAGATGAACTAGCTACTACTGCGCCGCAATCAAATCATTGGGCTTCTGTTCCTTATCAATTAGCGACTAACTATAAACTTCCTGTAGAAGGGAGTCTTGAAAATTTGGCAAAGGCGAATCAACCTATTTCCAGGGGCAAAATGGCGCATTTATTAGCTTCTTTCCATTTTAACAATCCGGATATCAGCATAGAGGAATCTGTACAATTCATGTATGATGCAAATATTTCCAATGGATATGATGCTTCCAATATGACATTCGAAAACTTTGGTGTGAATGAAGTCTTGAAGCGTGGTCATATTTCAACATTTTTCATGAAGTATGAGGATTATATAGTAAATGAAGGTCTAAATGATATATCTATTGATACTATGGAAGACTCAAGTGAAAAATAACACGGTAAGGAAAAACCACTTTGCGCGTATAGCAAAGTGGTTTTTCAAATGCTTTGAGCTCATTCAACCCACAAGCCTCAAGTAATATAGTTTTGCTTCTTGCAACGCATTGTTTAATTCAATAGACGCATCGGCTGCAAAATACAATGCAATACCGCTTGCTATTACAACAGCTATTGCACCACCGTATTTAAGTGCTTTTCTATTTCTTGCATAAAGGAACAATGCAATTGCTACAACGAGCAAAAGGTAGATTAATGAATAAAAGACCGTAGAGAGCGATGATTCGATATCATGAATAGCAGTCGCATAATTCACTAATTCATCTATATTGTCCTCGTTCTTTTCGATTACAATAAGATCGCCTTTATTATCAAGCTCCCAAAGAATCGTCCCGCTCTCCTCTATAGTAATCGTGAAACCGTATCCCATCGCATTACCACTGCCGATCAATCCGTAATATTCTTCAGTGTCTGCTTCATCGTTTTGGCTGCAGGCTGCTACTAGGAAAGTTAGGCATACTAACGCAATCGGAATATATCTTTTCATACGAATCCCTCCTAAAAGCACCGCCACTTAATAGACGATACCTTCTCCGATATGACTTCTGAACACTTCTTACGTTGTGAAAAATTCGCATTAAATTTCCTTATTTCGCTATCAGAGTTAATTGGTCCGTTTGAGAGATCAAATCAATTCTATGTCCTTCTTTTTCATAAAAAGTTGAAGCACCTTCTCTGCCTGCTTTGCTCCATCCTTTTGATTTGATTATTATCTCATACATAAAAGGAATTCCGTCTTCTTCAGAGGCTTTTGACCAGTTATAAACAGCAACGTCAGCTTTAGTATGGAGTAATTCCGCGTTTTTGGGTATCGGAAAGTAAAAGAATTTATTGTTTTCCTCATATGCAAGATAAGTGGCGAAAAAGAGAATACCACCAATTAATATTGTGGATATAATCACTATGCTGATTTTATTCTTCATAATTTCTCTCCATCCGTTTACAATTTAACGATAATTACTTGCCTTACAACCTAACTGTAGCAAACTATGCTCATTTGTGAAATTGGGAAAATCATATGGGCTCATGGGTAATTAATTGAAGAAATTATAGGTGATTATCCTTATATTTTTAGTGGTTTTCGCAAGAAATATAGTCTGTTGTAATGGAAGGCCTCCAGTTATCTCTTGACTGATATTGGGAAAATTCCTATCAGGTATTCACACTTCTTTTGGTATACAGGACTAAGGTTCTGCACTTCCCCAAATTCCAAAATCCGTTAATTATAAAAATGTGCTTCACAATTCTAAAAAGATTGTGATAAAATAAAGCCTCAGTCTACTCTAACGGGGAGAGATGATTGAAGATTTTATACAACGAGAGATATTGGGGGTAGACGAATGAGAAATGTAGTTGGTAAATGGAATCAAATAAGCCTAGTAAAAAGAATCATTGTCGGTATTCTTGTCGGTCTTGTCTTAGCTTTAACAGTTCCCAAAGCCGCTAGTTGGGTCACCATTTTTGGTGCATTATTTGTCGGGGCATTGAAAGCGGTTGCACCTGTATTAGTCTTATTCTTGGTGATGCATGCAATTGCAGTGCATAAGAGCGGCACGAAAACGAATATGAAATCGATTCTTGGTTTGTACGCTATTGGTACATTGCTGGCTGGTGCTGTCGCTGTAGTAGCGAGCTTTTTATTCCCAGTGAAACTGACATTGACAACAGGGGCTGAGGATCTTTCACCTCCTGAAGGCATAATGGAAGTATTGGAAACATTATTATTCAACCTGGTTTCTAATCCGATTGATGCATTAGTCAATGCGAACTATCTAGGTATTTTAATGTGGGCAGTCGTATTAGGGATTGCATTAAAAAAGGCAAATCAACATACAAAAGATATGTTAGGAAGTTTTTCGGATGCGGTCACGAAAGTCGTGCAATGGGTGATCAATTTGGCGCCGCTCGGTATTATGGGTCTTGTATTCGATGCAATTGTATCGACGGGGCTTTCCGCTTTGCTTGTTTATGGACGCTTAATCTTAATTTTAGTGGGATGTATGTTGTTTATCGCACTTGTTGTGAACCCGTTAATTGTATATGTCTATACGCGCAAAAATCCATATCCACTAGTATTCATGGTGTTAAGAGAAAGTGGAATTACCGCATTCTTTACACGTAGTTCTGCTGCTAATATTCCAGTAAATATGAAGTTAGCTGAAAAACTTGGTTTGGATGAGGATACGTATGCAGTCTCAATTCCTCTAGGTGCAACAATCAATATGGCTGGTGCAGCCGTTACAATTGCTGTACTAACACTTGCAACAGTTCATACGCTTGGGATTGAAGTCGATATTCTGACTTCGCTTATGCTTTCAGTTGTTGCGGCTATCTCTGCAGCCGGTGCATCCGGTGTTGCAGGCGGATCACTTTTGTTGATTCCGCTAGCATGTAGTTTGTTTGGAGTTCCAAATGATATCGCAATGCAAGTTGTTGGCGTTGGTTTTATCATCGGAGTTATTCAGGATTCTTGTGAAACTGCATTGAATTCATCTTCGGACGTACTGTTTACAGCTACAGCTGAGTATGCGAATGAACGTAAAGAAGGTAAAGAGGTTTCTATGCAATCTTCTTGGAAGTTCCGGAAAGTTTAAGATATTCATTAAAAAACAGCTAAAAAGCCACGATTACTGAAGATAATTCAGTGATTGTGGTTTTTTAATGTGTCGTGTTTGACAATGCAGACACCCTTATGTTTATACTAGGTAGTTCTATGTGGTATTCCAGAGCTCGGATATGATAACACTACATAGCGAAAAGGAGAAATCCTTTTGGCCGGCATATGTTTCAACTTTACTCTAAGGGGTTCATTACTCTTGGAGTGTAATTCAGTAGTCGCTATTGAAGAATGGTAAGGGTCTACTAGTAATGCTTCTCTGCAACGCAGAAAAGAACTAAGGTTTAGACCGGGTTTTTCAGCGCATACTTGAGTTACTAAATACTTATTAAAGGGGACTAATATTATGAGCGGATATAACGCAGTATCAGCAAAAAACACGGAAAATGCACCAAGCGGTAACGGTCTGTTTTCACATTCAGTAGCTTTCTCTCACTACAATAACCTTTCAGCTCAATTGCCTGTAGATCCATCAACAGGTAAATTGGTTGCTGGTGGCATAACTGAGCAAGCGGAGCAGTGCTTTACGAACATTAAGTCAATTGTAGACAGCATCGGTCATGTTATGAGCGATATCGTTCGAATCACAGTATTCGTGAAAGATATTAAAGACGTTGATGCAGTTAACGAAGTTTATAAAACATTCTTCCCAACTTATGTTCCTGCACGCACAAACGTTGCAGTTGCAGCTTTGCCAATGGATGCTATGGTACAAGTTGAAGCACTTCTTTCACACGGAGAAGGTTCAATTCCAAATGCTCCACAAGCAGGCGACCTTATCAAGCTAACGAATAACACTGCGAATGCGCCTACATGTGCATTATCTACTCAAACTGTCGCATTCTCTCACTACAATTACCTCTCAGCTCAATTGCCGATCGATCCGAAAACAGGCAGATTGGTTATTGGTGGCGTAAAAGAGCAAGCTGTACAGTCCTTGAAAAACATTAAAGCAATTCTAGAAAGCATTGACGTTCCTTTTGACGATATCGTTAAAATGACGATCTTCGTTAAAGATCTTGCAGATATGGAAGCGGTAAACGAAGTGTATTCAACATTCTTCCCAGACTCCGCTATCGCTAGAACTGTTGCCTATGTCCCTGCACGTACAGTAGTTGAAGCATCAGCTCTACCTATGGGTGCTTTGGTACAAATGGAAGCAGTTGTGTCACACGGTGATGGTACGCCTCCACAAGAAATTGAAGACAGACATGGCATCGTTATTTGGGCTAACAACACGGACAATGCACCAAAGAGCTCTCTGTCTACACAAACTGTAGCGTTCTCTCATTACAATCACCTTTCAGGTCAATTACCATTGGATGCTAAAACAGGCCAATTGGTAGCTGGTGGCGTAAAAGAGCAAGCTGAACAATGTTTGAAAAATGTTAAAGCAATTGTTGAAAGCATCGACCACGCTATGGAAGATATCGTTAAAGTAAATCTCTTCCTTACAAACATCGAGGATATCGATGCAGTAGATGAAGTTTACAAAACATTCTTCCCGGGCGGAGTTCCTGCACGTAGAACAGTTGGTGTATCAGCTCTACCTGAAGGTGCTTCAATCCAAATCGATGTAGTCGTATCAAACGCTGAAGGAACACCTCCACAAGCGTAACTAATTATAAAAAGGAGCTATCTTCAATGAAAATTGAAGAAGCTCCTTTTTACGTTCTTTTGTCTCACGCCTTTCTCTTCGAGTACACGAACAAACCTAATAGAAGTGCGGTTTGTCCAAGAAAAGCGATGGCGTCCCAAAATGCGGAAGGCGTCTTAGACGAGAGTAAATTAGAAAAAACATGTGAATAAGCAAAATAAGCCTGCGGCAGAAAGTAAAAAACAAGTAGACTAAGCGTCAACAAAATCCCGGCGATATAAAACAAGCTGTACAGACGAACAATTCTTTGCTCTCCATCGAACGTTTCTGCATCAGAATCACTTCTTAAAAATGGCAGCCACCTACTTAAATATTGCTTTCCGCTTTCCATCAAGTTGTAGCATCCGGTACTGTTTTCAACGAAATAATAGACATCTGTTTTCATGTAAAAACAGCATTGATACAAGGTTTTTATGAAAATATCCAATACGACTATTCCTAAAAAACCTAGTATAATGCTGTTGGCTTCCGGCATAAGAAGTTGTAACGTTAACGCGATTAATACAACTACTTGCTCAAAAGACATCCCGGCAAAATAGAGGACATTTCTTTGCCTCGGCGCGAGTTTCCATGCTGCAGTTAAATCCGTTTCAAACACGACAAAGATAAGCCGGTTCCCAATACCTAATGTAGCCGGTAAATCATAGGAGCGGATCGCTAAAACATGCCCGAACTCATGAAAGATGATTAAAAGGAGAGAAATCAACATGTAGGTAATGATATTGAACATCATCGAATCAAATATAAATATATCTTTATAATGAGGGAATAATCCAGGGTTCCAGACGATAAGTGAAATGTTGATCAGTAATAAAATAACATAAATCTTATTTGTTATCCCATTGAAAAAGAAACGCCCAACTGAAGAGGGGATCCATGTAAATCCACTTGAAACTTTGCTTTCCTTTTTTCGAGGCGTTTTTTCCCCATCTACCTCTTGGACTAGACCTAATTCAATGAGCTGTCCGCCAAATTCAATCATATCGACAGTTTCATTCGGATATTTTTCCCGCAGCTCATCTTCAATTTCGCCTAATGTTTGGCCTTCATTTATCCTTTCAATCGCATCTATGCAAATCGTTGGCATCTCGAAAAAATCACCAGAGACAGGTTCTTCTACGATATAATTCTTTTTATCTTTCTGAATGGATAGAGGATAAAGAGTGAATTGTGATTCTGACGATAATTTCAAACTAAGTCCCACCGTTCTTTAAAAATGAAAATAGGATGCTATCGTGATAGCATCCCATTTGTAAGATTCTTTAAACCTTTGGAATAAAGAAACACCACCAGCATGTTACTTTAACTTGCTTAAGTTTACGGATTTTCATGTTTGAGCGCCTCCTTTGGTGTATGAATTTTATTATATTGTATAGAGATTGTTATCCAATCTGGATACACTTGTTTAAAAACCTCCACTAATTCAGGATCGAACTGAGCGCCTTTTCCCTCTATTATTCGTTTATATGCTTCTTCAAAAGGAAGTGCTGGTCGATAAGACCTTGTGGAAGTCATCGCATCGAAAGCATCTGCAACAGCTGTAATTCTGGCAACAAGGGGTATTTCTTGTCCTGCTAGCCCATCTGGATAACCCTTGCCATCCCATCTTTCATGATGATGATAAACGACAGCAAGATTAGCACCGATTCCCTCTACATCTTCAATTGCTTTAGCTCCTACAACAGGGTGGGTTTTAATAACTTCATACTCTTCCTCTGTTAGTTTACCATGTTTAGCCAAAATGGTGTCGGGAATATTTACTTTTCCTATATCGTGCAACAAACATGCATAATAAAAATAACTTAATTCGGATTCATTTACCTTTCCTGTTGCTTTTGCAAGACTCATCGCATATTCCGCCACACGCTCACTATGTCCACGCGTATAAGGATCCTTGAGCTCTAATGTGGCAATAACTCCTTTTACCATTCCAGCTAATTGCTCGTCATAGGAAGTTGTCAATACCTTCACGTAACTTAAAAATCGATGAAGAAGGATGTAAGCAATAATAGCCAATATGATGTTTATAATAACAGGGAATAATATGACAGGATCTTGTATGAATACTCCTACCAATATATATTTTAGAATTACACCAAACGTAACTAAATAGAAAAATCGCTTATTAATAAAAATTGGCGAAAATAATATAATAACTAATTCTACAAGGTTACCACTAGAATAAAATTCTGCTTTGCCAAAGTAGTAATAAATATCCGTTACTATGTTAGTAACTAAATAAGCAATGACAACAATGTATTTTACCTTCTCAGGCATTCCCTTTTTAAAGAGATAAATGGTAACAGGGATAAGACAGATAATGATTAGGTGTTTAATGAAATTTAAAGAATACCAAACTGTATCTGGTATTACAGTCGCTGTCCATGGAAATAATGGAAACACTTTATAATAAATAATTTCATATAAAAAAAACACAATATAAAATAACCACATAAATAAGATAGTAGCTCTTTTTTCTTCTTGTAATATAGATGTTTTATTCATTTTTCTCCCCCTGTAAGTACAGCTATAGGGTGATGTAGTAATGACTATCTCATAATGACTAGCTGCCTTCGATATAGACTTTATATTATACATTACTGTTATCGGCAATTATTAGTAAATCTGAAGTGTTTTGTCCATCTTCAGGATAGTACTACCGTAACTAAGAGAGGACCATCCCTAAAATATAGGGAGGTCCTCCTTTCTTACCTAACTTTCTGTTTTCTCATCCATTGTGTTGCGACCCATTTTTCACCGGTTATAACGGGCGCGCCACCATGCAAAGTTAACTCATTCATAGCTTGATCATTATAGAAATACTCGAAGTAAACGGCCATACCCTTTTTAGGTGACACTGAAAAATTCAGTTTAGGGAAGTACGTTTCTCCACCTTCTTCAACATCGTTTAAATACATAACGAGTGTACTGATTCTATTATTGTCTGCTGTTTTAAAGAAATCATTATGAGCTTTGTACTGTTGACCAGGTGTATACCGTAGGATTTGCAAACCTTCACCGTGTTCAATAGGTATATTCATAATAGAAGAGACTCTATTTTCAATTCTAACGACAATTTCATTTTCACTTTCTTCAATAAATGTACTGCTACTCGTTCTCTGGTCATTTACTTCGCGTGACGTTCCAATTTTTGAACGGTTTAATTTATCCTTAGACAATTGAATCAGTTCATCGCACTCTTCGTCGCTAAGAACGTTCCCTAAAACGACTATTAAGGGTTCATTTAATCTAGTGACGATGTCAATCTCTCTATCTGTCATAATTTTACTTCCAACGTGATCGAATATTGTTTGCTCTTTATTTTCCGTTATCATCTTCCAACCACCTCTTAGACTATTTATAAAACTAATTTGGGTAATGAGCATGCGTGGTTTAACGGTCTGCAACTTTCTTTTGGAATTAATTTCAATTTATTTTATCACGTATTTACACATGTCGCAAACTTGCACGTATTTGAAAGAGGGGTACTTATCGGAATGTTCATGATGGAGAAAAAGAGAGGCTGGAAAATGATATCATTTTCCAACCTCTCTACTAGGGTTAATTATATTTGTGTCAATCCAGTTCTTTTTCCAATACTTCCTTCAATAACTCACGCACCTCATCCGTCGACTTCGTATCCATCAATCGGTTCCTCAATTCACCTGCGCCTCTAAATCCTCGAATATAGATCTTGAAGAAGCGGACAAGTGGTTTGTATGGGCGTGGTTCGAGCTCGTTTGAGTATTTATCGTGGAGATCCAAGTGCAGTAGTAATAAATTGAGATACTCCTTCACGCTGCGTTCTGTAGGTTCCTGTTCAAAAGCGAATGGATTCGTGAATACGCCGCGGCCAATCATGACGCCGTCTACGCCGTATTGTTCCACTAATTTCAACCCTGTTGCACGGTCTGGGATATCTCCGTTAATTGTTAACAATGTATTTGGAGCAATCTCATCCCGTAGTTTTTTGATTTCCGGGATCAGTTCCCAGTGTGCATCCGCTTTACTCATTTCTTTTCTTGTGCGTAGGTGGATGGAAAGATTCGCGATGTCTTGTTTCAGTACATGTCCTAACCAATCGCGCCATTCGTCAATTTCACTGTAGCCTAATCTTGTTTTAACACTGACTGGCAATCCACCAGCTTTTGCAGCTTGAATAAGTTCTGCTGCAACTTCCGGCCGTTGTATCAATCCAGCACCTTTACCGTTGGCTGCTACGTTCGGCACTGGGCATCCCATGTTCAAATCGATGCCACGGAAACCGAGTTTTTTCATATCGATACTCATCTGTGAAAAGAACTCAGGTTTATCGCCCCAAATATGAGCGACAATCGGCTGTTCGTCTTCTGTGAATGTTAACCGTCCGCGCACACTATCTCTTCCTTCGGGGTGGCAATAACTTTCCGTATTCGTAAACTCCGTAAAGAATACGTCGGGTCGTGCCGCTGCACTGATCACGTGACGAAACACGACGTCTGTTACATCTTCCATTGGTGCTAATATAAAAAACGGCTTCGGCAATTCAAGCCAAAAATTATCCTCGTTATTCATCTTGTATCCTCCTGTTGCATGCAAAGTCCTTTGCTCATCAAATAGTATCATTTTTTATAGTCTAATGCACTGATACATTCTTGTTAAGGATCTAGGGCTCAATTAATCAATTAAGGGCTCCATTAATTCGACAAGGGCTCAATTAATCGATTAGGGGCTCCATTAATTCGACAAGGGCTCAATTAATCGATTAAGGGCTCCATTATTTCGACAAGGGCTCAATTAATTGATTAAGGGCTCCATTATCTCGACAAGGGCTCAATTAATCGATCAAAGGCTCCATGCTTTCCTACAAAGGCCCATTAGTACTGCTAGCTGGCTTCGTTTTGCCCCGGTCCAAATAAATTCAAAATTACCACTCCAACAAGTATGAAGGTGATTCCTACAATGCTTGCCAAATTGATTTTTTCCTTCCAAATGCTAACTGAAATGATCACAGTCGCAACAATTCCAATACCTGACCAAATAGCATAGGCAGTGTTTAAAGGAATTGTTTTCAGGGACAACGATAAAAAGAAAAAGCAGCTTATGAAAGCGATGATGACTCCTAGGGTAGGGAACAGTTTTGTAAACCCCTCTGAGGCTTTTAATAAAGAAGTACCAATAAGCTCCAGAGATATAGAAAGTGCTAAATATAGATAGGACATCGTTAAATTTCCTCCTGAAACATGTAGAATGAGGTAGCTACTAACCATTGACAGTAACCTCATTGTAACGCCCATACGTTTTTAATCAAATGCTTGGACCCCCGGAAGCTTTTGCTTAAATGATTAGTAATAAATGACAGATTTCTTCATCTGTCTTCCGCTTTTAAGTGTTATACTTTTTGTATGAAACTTGTAAACTTTCAATTAAAGAGAACCTTCGAAGGAGACTACCTTTATGAACAAGTGGCTATTTGCATTTCTAGTCGTATTGACGACATCGCTAATGGGGTCTGCTTTCACAATTGGAAAGATTGGATTGGCATACGCTACACCGATCATGTTGGTTGCGCTACGTTTTCTCATTGCTGGGGTCATTATGGCGATTATTGTAAAGTGTTTACGAATCCCATTTCCGAAGCATGTTTCGGTTTGGTTGAAAATAGCATTGATTGGATTCTTTCAAACAGCAGCTGTCATGGGATGCATCTTTGTCAGTTTGCGCACGATAACAGCGGGGCAATCATCTATATTAACATTTACGAATCCACTATTGGTTGTACTATTTGGAACACTTTTCATGAAAATGACGTATAGTTGGCGACAATGGTTTGGTGTTATTTTGGGTTTTATTGGCGTACTGATTACGCTTGGTGCACAGGTGGACTTACGAATTGGAACACTCTATGGTTTTTTATCAGCCATTTCGTGGGCGATCGGCACTCTACTAATTAAAAAGTGGGGCACACAGATTAATACATGGGTATTAACGGCTTATCAAATGTTGTTTGGTGGGCTGATTCTGTTCGTTGGCAGTTTTCTATTGGAAGACCCTTCGTTTCAAATTACTCCCTTGTCAATTGCCATTTTAGTATGGCTGGCATTAATGGCTTCCATTGTACAATTTGCAGTTTGGTTTTACCTTTTACAGAAAGGTGACCCGGGAAAGACAAGCGCATTTTTGTTTTTAGCCCCATTTTTCGGCGTTCTTACGGGTTGGCTATTATTGGATGAAGTGATTTCGTGGAACGTAATATTTGGCGGGGGTTGTATATTTATTGGCATCTTCCTAGTGAATTGGACGGCTAAGGTAAGGTAGATTGCATATGAGGATTGCCTATTAGAAGGGTGAAATAACCCTATTAGTAATAAGAGAGGATGTGTAGAATATGAAAGTAAGTATACATAAAGCTTTTTTGATTACCGGTATAGTTATCGGACTCCTGCTTGCAACGGTTTTAGGTATCTATGCTCAAGACTTTTCCTACTATTTGAATGACCGTTACCCAACAATTGAATTAACGACCGCAATAACGATCTTCACTTTTCTTAGTATTGGATTGTACGTAATGATTCCACTGCTATTATTGATTTTCAAAAAACTTAATCCAATTTACCTGATTGCTTGTTTCCTAATAGGTCTGCCGATTTCATTATGGTCATTTTTTGTTTGGGCGATGTGGATGGGATAAATAAGCATAGGTTAGGAAAGGGAGGCGGTCAAACATGACGCTAAACTATAAGGAGACATTTGATCGTTTTTCTCTCTACTTTTTCACGATTTTCATTTCTCCCATTCTCTTGGGAGTTTTCATGGCACTTTATTCGATGATTGCATTTCAAGACTCTTGGGGTTTTGGCCCGACTGTCTTGGTGGTGGGAATATATTCGTGGCCGTTCTTCGGATTTGGGGCATTTCCTGTATCACTGTACATCGATTTTTCTGCCCGAACTAAAATGTATCCGAATTGGGCAAAGGCACTTTTGTATATAGGTTTCGGCGGTTTAGCGGGACTTCTTGGTAGTGTGATTCTATTTAATCTTTATTCAATCATCTTCACGTTCATAGTAGGTATGTTTGGTGGAGTCATTCATTTTTTCGTACTGGCATTGATGAAAAAGGTATTCAAGTAGTAATAGAGCGAGAAAAAAAAGACTCAGAATAATGTCTGAGTCTAAACGACTTTTTACTATTTCCCTACTAGTGACATTAACCCTTTGTATAGTAAGAGCAGGGAGAATAGTAATATAGCTAATATACCTATTATGTTAGTTATTGGCTCTATACCTGCTAAAAAGGTGCTTGATAAGGGAGCCTTTAATAATGCAAAGCCAGCTAAAATACAACCTATTATCAAAAGAATAGATCTATCCAATTCACTTGAGCCTCCTCTACTACATTATATGAACACATTGGCTGTTACGACTGTGAAAAAATTAAAAGGGAGATTGCAATGGATACATTAGCTATTAAAGAACTTCACTCTCATAAGGAAATTTTAGAAGCCTTCCCGGTAATGAACCAACTACGTACTCATTTAGATGAAAAAGATTATCTTGAACTGGTGGCGGAGGCCAAGGAAAAGGACATGTATCGTTTATTTGCCTTATATGATCAGGGAGAAATCGTTGCGGCAACTGGGTTTAAACCAATGATCACTCTTTACTATGGGCGTTTTGTTTGGGTTTGTGATTTAGTTACTGATAAAAACAAACGGTCAAATGGATATGGTGAAAAACTGCTTTCATATGTACATGAGTGGGCTAAAGAAAATGGGTATGAAAGTGTCGCCTTGTCCTCGGGATTACAAAGAACGGATGCACATCGATTTTATGAAGAAAAAATGGACTATGACAAAGTGAGCTATGTGTTTAAAAAAGAAATATCTCCGCAGATGAAAAAGCGCTAAGTGATCATAAATCCTGTTGAGTGATCATAACCCCCGTTGAGTGATCATAAGTCCTGTTGAGTGATTATAAATCTTGTTGAGTGATCATAAACCCCGTTGAGTGATCATAAATCCCGTTAAGTGATCATAAATCCCGTTAAGTGATCATAAATCCCGTTAAGTGATCATAAATCCCGTTAAGTGATCATAAATCCCGTTGAGTGATCATAAACCCCGTTGGGTGATCATAAATCCCGTTGAGTGATCATAAAATCCGTTGGGTGATCATAAATCCCGTTGAGTGATCATTAATCTTAAAAAGATTTCAATTAACACTTGAAAACTCCTCTAAAAACGAATAATATATGTAAGGTGTTAAAAAACGTTCGGCTTTGGAGGAGTTTTTTCGTGTTTAAATTACAAGAAAACAATACAACTGTAAAAACGGAAGTCCTAGCAGGGTTCACAACCTTTTTTACGATGGTATATATCGTAATCGTCAATCCGATCATATTGAAAGACGCGGGCGTGCCATTTGATCAGGTGTTTACGGCTACGATCATTGCTACTGTTATCGGAACCCTATGGATGGCGCTTGCAGCAAATTATCCGATTGCGATTGCACCGGGGATGGGTATGAATGCGTATTTCGCCTATTCGGTAGTCGGAACAAATGGGATTACGTATGAAACAGCTTTCGCAGCAGTTTTCGTTGCGGGCCTCATTTTTGTTATTTTGTCTTTGACATCTTTCCGGAAAGTATTGATTGAAGCGATTCCTGATAACTTGAAAAATGGGATTACGGCGGGGATTGGCTTGTTTATCGCCTTTATCGGGATGAGACAGGCAGGGATGATCGTATCGCATCCGTCCAATCTCGTTGCGCTAGGGGATCTTCATTCACCAACAGTGCTGTTTGCCTTGCTTGGTCTTACTGTCACGCTAATTCTCATGGCGTTGAAGGTGCATGGAGCATTGTTCTTCGGAATGATCATTACGGCAGTTGTCGCCTTATTCACAGGGCATCTTTCCTTTGACCATGGTTTCGTTCAAATGCCGTCGCTTCCGGAAGGAATCATCGTCTCCAATCCGTTCACTGCCTTAACGGATGTATGGCAGTATATGCTTTTCCCAGTAGTCTTTTCGTTCCTCATGGTGACGATTTTTGATACGACAGGAACGATGATCGGGGTTGCACAGCAAGCGGGGTTAATGAAGGATAATAAAATGCCAAGGGCGCGCCAAGCTCTACTCGCAGATTCAGTTGCCGCCACTGCTGGCTCGATGTTCGGGACAACCCCAACAAGTGCTTATATTGAATCATCTGCAGGCGTAGCAGCAGGTGGACGAACTGGGCTAACTACGGTGACTGTCGCCATTTTATTTATCGTTGCAGCATTTTTCGGGCCGCTTGTCAGTGCGGTTTCAGGCTTGTCTTCCATTACAGCACCAGCATTAATTATTGTCGGCAGCTTAATGATGGGGGCTATTGCCAAAATCAAATGGGATGAGATTGACGAAGCATTCCCAGCATTTTTAATCATATTAAGCATGCCGCTCACTTCGAGCATTGCAACAGGTATTGCATTAGGTTTCATTTCTTATCCAATCTTAAAGGTTGTGATGGGGAAATGGCGTGCTGTCCATCCACTTGTGTATGTGTTCGCGATTCTGTTCTTTTATCAATTAGCATTTCTGCCGCATTAAACTTTGCAAGTAACGAAAAGAGCAACTCCCGATTTTCTGGGTGGTTGCTCTTTTTTTTGCAATTCATCAACTGAACTCAATGGGAAGCCTAATTCTTTCGTTTTAGACATTTTGGTGATAAAGTAGAAACTTATGTTTACATAGGTAGGTAACGAATTTGCCGCCTTTAAGCTTAGAAAGGTTGAAAACATCATGAAAACATTAACAGGAGCTAAGCGCTTAAAGCTGGCACTGCTTTTAGGGGCGCTTGCAGCGATGGGCCCTTTAACCATTGATATGTATTTGCCATCATTTCCGACAATCGTTACTGCATTTGGCACAACTCCTTCCTTGGTACAAGTGAGTCTGACAGCGACGTTAGTCGGAATTGGATTAGGACAGTTAGTGCTAGGTCCGATGAGTGATGTTCATGGACGAAAGAAACCGTTAGTCGTTGCACTGATCGTTTATTTGGCCGCCTCCATCCTTTGTGCCTTTGCACCTAATATTGGATTGTTCATTGCGGCTCGTTTCCTGCAAGGATTTGCGGCATCTGCGGGAATTGTCATCTCCAGGGCAGTCGTCCGGGACGTATACAGTGGAAGGGAATTAACGAAGTTTTTCGCACTCCTCATGCTGATCAATAACCTGGCGCCGATTCTCGCACCTCTTCTAGGAGGAGTTATTCTCGCGTTTACGGATTGGAAAGGCATATTTATCACATTAAGTATTATTGGTCTTTTGTTGGCCATTGTTGTGATTTGGAAGATGGAAGAATCATTATCGCACGATATGCGAGTCCCCAGCAATCTCACCCAGACATTTAAAAACTTCCAATCATTACTGAAAAATCGTAGCTTTATGGGCTATGCACTCGCACAAGGGTTCATCATGGCTGGTATCTTCGCTTATGTCGCGGGTACTCCCTTTGTGTATCAAACGATTTACGGTGTTTCGCCGCAACTATTTAGTGTGTTATTCGGCATGAATGGAATAGGACTCATCATCGGCTCGCAAGTTGTCGGGCGTTTAACGGGCATCGTTTCTGAACAGCGATTCTTACAGACAGGATTATTTATTTCCGTCACATCAGGCGCATTTTTACTTATTGCGGTTCTTGTGCACGGCCCGCTTCTCTCAATCGTTGTGCCCATCTTCTTTTTCGTTGCATCTATTGGTATCATTGCTACGTCCTCGTTTTCATTGGCGATGGAATCGCAAGGCCATATTGCAGGAAGTGCTTCCGCGTTGCTAGGATTATTGCCATTCATCTTAGGCTCAATCACTGCACCGCTCGTTGGCATCGCAGGAGAGGAAACAGCAATCCCGATGGGGGTCATCATTTTTGGTACATCTATCATTGCACTTCTATCTTATTACGGACTTGCGCGGAGAAAGAGTATGGAAACATAACAATAAAAGGCATTTTGGAAGTAGAGCATTCCCGGATGCCTTTTATTAAATTTGCAGCTAAACTGTCAGGGGGCCAGTAAGAAGGAGTTTTATTGTGAATGAAGAATACTATTAATCAGGCGCATTTCCGAAGCAAGGAACTGCGCTTTTATTCTTAGAACAGCATCGCAATTGGACCGTTTTTTTATGAAAGGAGTTTTGATTTGAAAAAAATTGATGATTTAAAAGCTGGAGTTGCTGTAATTATTTTGAACACAGAGAATCAAGTTTTATTGCAAAAAAGAGCTGATGTGGGTTTGTGGGGAATCCCGTCAGGACATGTGGAAATTGGTGAAACAGTGTCTGAAGCAGTTATGAGAGAAGTAAAAGAAGAGACGAATTTAGATATAAGTATCAAAAAGCTGATTGGTGTTTATTCCGATCCAGATTCACAAGTGTTCAATTATCCAAATGGCAAGGTAGTGCATTTTATTACGACTTGTTTTCTTGCCGAAATTACAGGCGGGGAACTTACATGTAATTCAGATGAATCGCTTGAAATTAAATTTTTTAGTCAGGACAATTTACCAGAAGATTTGTTAACAATGCACCCCCAATGGCTTGAGGATGCTCTTTCAGAAAGGGAAGCGGCATTTATTCGCTAATCAATATTCAATAATCGGGCGTGTTTAAACAATCAGGACTTTAATTAGCTTTGAAGAAGCACAAACCGGGTCCATGGTTTGTGCTTCTCTTTATCTTTTTTGTCTTTGCAGCGTAACATTTACGCTCCAATAAAAGCTTTAATGGCATCGATCAAACTATATATACCGAGGAACGTACAAATGACAGCGACGATTCCGCCGATAATATTGGCCTTCACAGAGTTTCCAAATTCACCGAGACGCTTTTTGTTATTCATTATTACAAGAAGCGTAATGACGATTACTGGGAGTAAAATACCGTTCAGCGCTTGTGCGAACAATAACACGTCGAGAGGATTAAAGCCAAGACCTGAACAGACGATGCCGATGATCATCACAGTTGCGAAGACAGTTTTGAAACGCTTGTCCTTCATGCCGTTTTCCCATTTCAACACACTACTTACGGTCATCGCCGCTCCGAGCGGGGAAGCGAGTGCCGAAGAAAATCCTGCTGCAAACAGTCCGAGGCTCATGAACGCTTTCGCCCATTGTCCTAAAATAGGTTCCAGCTGAAGGGATAAGTCTGCAGCGCCTGAAACTTCAACACCTTGAATCATCGCACCCGCGGTAATTAACACCGCCGCTGTAATCAGTCCGCCGATACTGATCGAGACAATCGTATCAATGCGCGCTTCTTTCAAGTCAGTCGGTTTATTCCAACGTTCCTGTACCATGGAGGAATGTAAAAATAAATTATAGGGTACAACAGTCGTTCCGATCAGCGCTATGATCATAATGATGGAACCGCTTGGGATCGTCGGAAGGAATGCACCTTGGAACAATTCGCCAAGGTTAGGCTTTGCGACAAACATCGTCGTAATGAACGTCAAACTCATGATGGCAATCAAAGCGACCATGACCCGTTCAATCAATTTATAACTTCCGCTCAGTCCAATAAATAAAATGATGATGCCTACAATTGGACCGAGCACATTTGGTGAAATGCCCGTCAACGTTGAAATGCCGAGCGATGTCCCGAGCAGATCACCGGCCATATAAGCAGCACACCCGACGCTGATTGCAATCATGACAAGCCACATGGAGCCATATTTTAATATGGGATTGGAGAATTGTTCACGAACGGCTTCCCCCAGACCTTTGCGCGTAATTATGCCGAGACGTGCTGTCATTTCTTGCAACACGATTGTCGCGATGATCGAAAAGACGACCGCCCAGAGGATTGCATATCCATACGAGGCACCTGCTCGAGTAGCAGTTGTTACTGTTCCCGGACCAATAAAAGAAGCAGTAATGATGGCGCCAGGACCAATCACTTTTAATCTATCTAGTAATGATTTTCTCTCTGCAACTTGGACGTTCTCAAGTTCAACATTCGTCATTGTAGTACACCTCTCGTTTCAACGTTTGAAATATTTCGTTTATTTATGGTGGATGAAACCAACTAGGATTTCATCATGTGTATATTCTATTTTCTATAATTCATTCTAAATAGTTATAGATCGTTTGTTTTGAAACACCCAGCACAGTAGCGATGCGGTCACCGGACCCTTGGATTAGGAAAGCGCCTCTCTCTTCCAACTTCTGAACAAAACGAATGCGCTCGTTTCGGGACATTTCTGGAATAGGAACTCCGATTTCAAGCGTTACAGAGCTAATTAAATGATGAAAAACTTCATCGATATTCTTCGCATAAGATTCATCCAGGTGATTACTACTTTCTTCTGCATCGTATACAGTGATAAATTCTTTCATCACTTGGTTAACCATTGAAAAAGCAGTAATATCGAAGTTTATGCCCAAATAACCAATGACTTCACCTTCATTGTTCCGAATGAAAGAGATGGAGGTTTTCACCATTTTCCCGTCTGACGTTCGTGTCGTAAATCCAAGTTTATCTTTCACTTCATTGCCATGTTGGCGTAGTTGTTTCAAAATAACTTCGGTTGTAGGGGCACCTACTTCACGACCTGTCACGTTTCCTTGAATATAAACAAGGGAAGATTGGACATTGCTTAGATCATGTATGACGACTTCACAATTGCTGCCAAAAGTGGCATGAATCATATCAGCAATAGGCTCGTAGCGCTTCAAAATATTGTTAATTTCTCCGTTTGTATCAGCCATTTTTATCACCATTTTTCAATTTCTTATGTAAGCGCTTTAATCACGCTTTGCATAGAAGTCTTCAACCTCATGATAGGGTTGAAGACTTAAAATTTACGGGGTAGGGAATTACAAGTTTTGTTGTTTGTGAGCAATTTCACCAGCGAGTGCATATAAAACGACTGTTGAAACAAAGTGCGCTGAGTTTTGGTTCGGATCTTGTTGTGGGTAGATTTCCACGAAATCCATCCCGATGACACCTTGCTTGCAAATTTCGTAGACAAGCGTAAGTAGCTCATAAGAAGTTAGACCGTTGCCGTCAACTGGACCGCCAGGGTTGAACGCAAAATCTAGCACGTCACTGCAGATGCTTAGGTAGACACAATCTACATCTTTGCTTGCCATTGCATATAGTTCACCAGCAAATGCCTTTAAGTCTTTCGCATTTCGAATATCGTTAATTGTTACTGTAACAGCGCCGGCTTCCTTCGCATTACGGCCAGCTTCGGGCATATTTCTTGGCCCGTGAATCCCTGTATGGATGATACTTTCATTGCGGACGCCTTCTTGCTCGTATAGACGGGCAAACGGGCTGCAACGTGCATATTGGTCTCCGTTATGAGAAGGGAGGTTGTCGTAATGTGCATCAAGATGAATGATGCCGATTTTTTTACCCGTTTCAGCAAGCGCTTTCACGATTGGGAAAGTAACGCCATGATCGCCGCCTAAGCCAATAAGAAATTTCCCACTTTTCCATAGATCGCTCGAAAATTTTGTAATGCGATTCATTGTTTCATCTACATCAGCGGGTACGACATCGATGTCTCCGATATCTCCGATTTTCATATGTTCAAACACATCAATATGATCAAGTTCCGGTAAATAACCGCTATAACGAGCAGAAGTTAAGCGCATCACTTTCGGGCCAAGTTCACAACCTGTGTAATCTCCCCATGTAACGGCTCCTTCCCATGGAATTCCGTATACGACGGCATCTATATTCTCGAAAGATTTAGTAGCAGAGATGTTTTCTGCTCCTAAAAAGCAAGGTGTATTACCATAAAGAATGTTAGTCAATTAAATCAATTCCTTTCGATGTGTTTTGAAAATTAGTCAACTTCTAAAATGAATCGTACTGTTTCTTTGAAAAAAAGTCAAAGGTTTTTTAAATAAATTAAAAATGTTTAGGGAGCCTAATTACTAGTGGAATTGGGCGGAGTCCCAGTGGAGTCTACTATTGAGCAATTTCTCCTTCCGTAAATTGGCATTTATGTTGGTGCCTGTGCACGGTGCATTTATGACAATTCATAAAAAGTTATATAAATACAAAGGGAAGCTCACCAAATACCGATTTGGAAAGCTTCCCGTTTTCTATTTATGCAATTGTAGTGTATTGACTGAATTGTCTCGGTACCTGTTTCGGTGCCTGTGCACGGTGCATTTATGACAATTCACTAAAAGTTATATAAATACAAAGGGAAGCCCACCAAATGACGATCCGATGAGCTTCCCGTTTTTCATTTATGCAATTGTAGTGTATTAACTGAATTGTGTCATGCACAGGCACCTAAGTAAAAAAATATTAAAAGGCTTTTTATATTGTAGGGAAGGTAATGATGATTTGTCCGTTATTATTTTCGACCTGTATAATTTCATTATCAAATAGATAAGGGGTGTCGTTTTCATCTTGTGGTTTAATCTTCTCGTACATGTTCCTTACGGATAGGACAGGGAATGTCACGGGTATGAATCGCCCTTTATGTAATGCTTTCATATTGCCCATTAAAAATAATTCTTTGCTGGATGCAGCAAAACTTAAGTGGCCAATTTCCTTATTGGAGCTGCCCGATAGTAGTTTAACGTTTTGCAATAAGGAAATAATACATAAAATGAAGTCGTTAATTACTTCGGGTGTCATTTTTTCATAACCTTGGTCGATGAAAAACGCGTTGAAGCCGTTCCGAATCTCCTTAAAGGAGAACAGGTTCTCGATCTTTTGCTTTCTTCCTTTGCCGAGGTTTTCAATAATCTGCTTGCACTCCTCGAAAAATTCTTTGACGTACCCTGTACAATTTTCCCTTTGTACAATAAAGTCTCCCAGTTCCTTCATCACTTTATTGTCTTGCACATCTTCTCTTATAAACAGTAAAAAGCTTAAGACATCTTTTTCATCAAAGCTTCTATCTGCAAACTTAGTGTAGTAGTAATCAACTAATTGTCGCTCTTTTTTATCCATTGTTCGTCACTCCTAAAAATCCTTGTGTAATTGTTGCTCAATGCCATTTCTTAATCATATCATGCAATGTTATGGGGGATATTATATTCTAACAGGAAATACTCGAAAATTAAATGTTGCACGAAGGAAACATCGCGCATATAATAGCGATAATCTATACAATTAAGACATAAGAGGGTGACTATTGATGTTGGATTATTTTATAGGACTGAATCCGATTGCACAGGCATTGATCGCCACTTTATTCACGTGGGGAATGACTGCTGTCGGAGCAGCTTTGGTCTTTACAACGAAGAAAGTCAATCAGAAGTTGATGGATGGGATGTTGGGGTTTGCGGGTGGTGTAATGATTGCGGCAAGTTTTTGGTCGTTACTCGCACCTTCCATTGAAATGGCTGAACAAAATAGTTCGTTTCCATCGTGGTTTCCGGCAGCTATCGGCTTTTTATTGGGAGGCCTCTTTCTGTGGATAGCGGATAAGATCATTCCCCACTTGCATCCGAGCTCTTCCATGAAAGACGCTGAGGGCATCAATCCTGCCAGCAGACGGCGGAGCACCCTTCTCGTATTTGCGATTACGTTACACAATATACCTGAAGGTTTAGCAATCGGGGTTGCCTTCGGTGCTGTGGCGGCAGGTATGCCATCCGCGACAATGGCAGCCGCTATTGCTTTGGCAATTGGAATCGGAATCCAAAACTTCCCCGAAGGGACAGCGGTTTCAATGCCACTGCGGAGAGACGGAATGTCACGCAGGAAAAGTTTCTTCTATGGACAATTTTCAGGTGCGGTTGAACCTATTTCAGCTGTAATCGGTGTAATTGCAGTGACAACGATGCAGCCCCTTCTTCCATTCGCCTTAAGCTTTGCTGCAGGGGCAATGATTTTTGTAGTAGTGGAAGAGGTTATCCCCGGATCACAGGAAAATGGCAATAAAGACTTGGCATCGATATGCTTAATGCTAGGATTTGCAGTCATGATGATACTTGATGTCGCATTTGGATAAGGGATGAACAATACTATCTGCTACTATCCAGAAGACAACGCTGTATAAAAAAATAATACATTTCATAGAGCAGCCAGTGTGTACTTATTCACACTGGCTGTTTTTATTTTTTTAAAAATGAAGGTTCCTGTTTTATACAGGGATTCTTACGAAAATAAATGATATAGTAATTTTTTTATAATTAAACATCTTTTAAACCTTTCTAATTCACCTCGCTGATCAATTGTGAACAATCGAGATAATTGTTTTGTCACAATAAGATTATTGATCACAAATCCGCCAAACTTTGGACAAAGAAATGTCGTTGATTAGTCATCGTTTCGGCATGGATAGTGTATAAAGATACATGTATACTTGGATACTCCATGAAGAATCCCAAGTAAATTGGTTTCATGGAAATATTATTCGTAGCATTACTTTAAAGGAGTGTATTTGTGAAATGGATCCGATATTTTTAGCAAGGATACAATTTGCTTCTACAACAATATTTCATTATCTTTTCGTCCCGATGTCAATCGGTCTCGCACTGACGATTGCGATTATGCAAACGATTTATCATCGGACAGGCGATGAAAAGTATAAAAAAATGACGAAGTTTTGGGGAACCATGTTTCTCATTAACTTTGCAGTCGGTGTTGTAACAGGAATTTTACAAGAATTCCAGTTCGGTATGAACTGGTCGACATATTCAAGATTCGTCGGAGACGTCTTTGGTCCATCACTTGCAATCGAAGGACTGCTTGCGTTCTTTATGGAGTCAACTTTCATTGGATTATGGGTGTTCGGTTGGGATCGCTTGCCGAAACGAGTTCATTTACTATCCATTTGGCTCGTTCTGTTTGGAACTGTTCTTTCCGCATTTTGGATCTTAACAGCCAATTCATTTATGCATCACCCCGTAGGCTTTGAATATTTTGAAGGCAGAGCCCAAATGAATGATTTCCTCGCTTTATTAACAAACCCGCAATTATGGGTTCAGTTCCCGCATGTTTTATTTTCAGCTTTTGCAACAGGTGCTTTTTTCGTTGCAGGAATCAGTGCATGGAAAATTCTAAAGAAACAACAACTAGATATGTTCAAGAAGTCTTTTCAGATTTCCATTATCATTGCAACGGTTTCAACAGTTGTCGTTCTGTTCGTCGGTCACCAACAAGCGGTGCATCTCCTTACTACGCAGCCTATGAAAATGGCGGCCGCGGAAGCATTATGGGAAGACAGCGCTGATCCGGCACCGTTTACGGTCGTAGCAAAAATAAACCCTTATGAAAAGACAACGACAAATGAAATACAAATCCCTTATATGTTAAGTGTTTTATCGTTCAATAAATTTAGTGGACAAGTTGAAGGGATGAATACGATTCAGAAGCACTATGAAGAAAAGTATGGGCCTGGCAACTATATTCCACCTGTTCGAACAGTATTTTGGAGCTTCCGTACAATGGTGTTTGCTGGCACAATCATGCTTCTTCTCGGAGTATACGGCTGGTTTGTATCAAGGAGAAACAAACTTGAACAAAACCCATTGTTCATGAAAGTAATGGTATACGCTATAGCGTTACCGTTTATCGGGAATACTGTCGGTTGGATAATGACGGAAATGGGTCGTCAGCCATGGGTTGTCTTCGGTGTCATGAAAACAGAAGATGCCGTATCCCCGAATGTGACAGCAGGGCAGGTTCTATTTTCGTTAATTTCATTTTCAACGTTGTATGCGATTTTAGCGGGGGTAGCGGTTTATTTATACGTCCGCACAATTAAGCAAGGTGCATATCAGGAAAAAACGGTTGAGGTTGATGCTGATGTTGATGCTGTTGACCCATCCGGTCGGGAGGATGATTATATTTGGAACTAAGTGAATTATGGTTTCTGCTAATCGCTTTTATGTTCACGTTATTCTTCGTGCTTGAGGGATTTGACTTTGGCGTCGGCACGGTTGCTAAGTATTTAGGACGCGATGATTATGAGAAGCGAGTGTATTTAAATTCGATCGGCCCGTTTTGGGATGCCAATGAAGTGTGGCTCATTTCAGCTGGTGCCGCAATGTTTGCGGCATTTCCACATTGGTATGCAACGCTGTTTAGTGGTTTCTATATTGCCTTTGTGTTCATGTTGCTTGCGTTAATTTTACGTGGCGTGGCATTTGAATTTAGAGGGAAGGTGGACCATCCCGTATGGAAACAGGTGTGGGATTGGGCGATCTTTATTGGAAGCGTTGTCCCCCCATTCCTTTGGGGAGTGGCATTGACGAATTTTATGACAGGTGTTCCAATCGATCAACATAAGGAGATGATCGGTGGGTTTCTACAATTGCTTCATCCATTTGCCTTACTTGGCGGTGTGATGTTTACGCTTCTTTGCATCGTACATGGGTTGCAATTTATCACACTGCGAACAGAAGGCGAACTACAAGAACGAGCAAGGGTTGCGTCATCGAGATTTGCACCCGCGGTATTGCTTGCCTTGCTTGCTTTTGCCGCAGCAGGTCTTTGGAAGACAGATATCTTCACTGCACACGGAACTGGGTGGATAGCGTTGCCACTGTTAGCCTGGGGAACATTGCTCCTCTCAACGATATTGAATAAAAAGAAGAGGAACAGACTCTCATTTTTAATGACGACCATTACAATCATTGCGTTAACCGCAAGTGTCTTTATCGGACTGTTTCCACGTGTCATGATCAGTACGCTTGGCGCAGCAAATGATTTAACGGTCTATAACGCCTCATCGGGAGACTATTCGTTAAAAGTGATGAGTTATATTTCGTTAACGCTGATTCCCTTCGTGCTAGCTTACCAAGGGTGGAGCTATTACGTATTTCGTGAACGTCTCAAAGGGAAGGACCAGTTGGAGTATTAATGAAAAGAAAAAAAGGACTCCCATCTTACCCCGGCAGCCGTTCTCTCTATACGTCCCTGACGTTCCTCATTTTAGTAGAAGCGTGTGCAATCGTCTTTCAAGCCATTTTCTTGGGACGAAGTGTGACATCTTTATTCCAAGGGGCAACTGTTCAAGAAATCTGGAAAGACCTCCTTTTATTCCTGGTATTTTTCGTCATGCGTCACGTTTTATCCCACGTCCAACAACTGCTGTCAGAGCGCTTTGCAGTCCGAACAACGAAAGCGTTACGCGAACAACTTACCGCTTCCTATTTTAAACTCGGTCCACGATTTGCGCAGACAAACGGAACGGGGAGACTCGTTACGCTTGCGATTGAAGGGATTGAACAAGTCAAAACGTATTTGGAGATCACGATTCCACGTATGATCCGTACCTTTATCATCCCTGCGGTACTTGCGATTACTATTTTTACGTTCGACAAAATATCATCCATCATCTTAATCGCCACTGTCCCGATCATTATCATTTTCATGATTTTACTTGGGATGGCGGCGCAAAAGATGGCAGACAATCAGTATAAAACTTATCGCATTCTATCGAATCACTTCATCGATACGTTAAAAGGATTGGAAACGTTAACGTATTTAGGAGTAAGCGAAAGGCATGAAGGCAAAATTGCACGTGTCAGCAAACGATATCGGAAAGCGACGATGAAAACACTTCGTATCGCATTTCTCTCATCATTTGCACTCGATTTCTTTACGAGTTTGTCGATCGCATTCGTTGCGGTTGGTCTTGGGTTCCGCCTCATTGATGGTGCGATCGTTCTTCTACCGGCGTTAACGATTCTTATTTTAGCACCTGAATACTTTTTGCCAATCCGACAAGTTGGAACGGATTATCATGCGACGTTGGACGGGCAAATTGCCTTGGGACAAATAGAATCCATCATTAAAGAACATGAGGATACAACTCTCCCTGCGATGAACGCGAACATCGAATGGGGACCGATGAGCAAGATTGCGTTTCATGGAGTAACAGTTAGTGTAGATGAAAAACAGATTGTAAATAACCTGCGATTTGCATGGGAAGGTAGCGGAGCAATTGGGATTGTAGGTGAGTCAGGGGCTGGAAAGTCAACATTCATCGATATTATTGCTGGCTTTTTACAGCCGACTAGTGGGCTGATCGAAGTGAACGAAGAGAAAACACCTTCGCTCATGCGAACGGATTGGACAAGTCAGATTGCCTATATCCCGCAGCACCCTTATATTTTCCCGGCGTCGATTAAAGAAAACATTCGATTTTATGAACCGACTGCCACTGATGAGGAAGTCGAGCAGGTCATCGATGAAACAGGTCTTCGCGCTCTCGTTCAACAATTGCCTGAACAAGCGGATACCCAAATCGGCGAGGGGGGGCGTTCAGTAAGTGGCGGTCAAGAACAACGAATTGCGATGGCCCGCGCATTGTTAAGTAAACGCCCCATTATTATTCTCGATGAACCAACAGCACATCTTGATATTGAGACAGAATATGAGTTGAAACAATCAATGCTTCGCCTATTTGAAGGGAAACTCGTCTTTCTTGCGACGCATCGCATTCATTGGATGAAGGATATGGATCATGTCGTCGTATTAAAAGAGGGGAGTCTTGTCGAAAGTGGTACACATGATGAATTAATTCGGAAACAAGGTGTGTATACAGATTTGATTAGACATAACCGGGGAAGGGGAGGAGAGCTGTGAGAACTTGGATTATCCCTTATATGAAACAACATAAAGGGCGGATGTTGCTTACCGTATTGGTAGGCGTGCTTGGAGTCGCATCTAGTGTGATGTTATTGTTCATATCGGGTTATTTAATTTCAAAGTCAGCCCTTCGCCCGGAAAATATTATGATCGTCTACGTTCCCATTGTGGCGGTACGGGCGTTTAGTATAAGCCAGGCAGTCATGCGTTATTTAGAACGACTCATTGGCCATGACGTCATTTTGCGCATTTTGGAGAGAATGCGAACACGGCTGTACCGTGTTCTGCAACCTCAGGCATTAGTATTGCAATCACGTTATAAAACGGGTGACTTATTGAGTATGTTATCCGAGGACATCGAGCATTTACAGGATTTCTATTTACGAACTGTATTTCCAAGTATCTTATCGCTATTCGTTTATGGTGCATTGATTGGCGTGCTTGGATTATTTGACTGGGTATTCGCCCTCATGATGGCGCTTGTGTTAGCGATTATTGTATTCGTAATTCCTTTTATTTCATTACTCGTGACGCGACGTAAATACATCGCGCTAAAACAAGGACGCAATCAATTATACGCGCAATTAACAGATGCCGTATTCGGCTTATCGGATTGGATTGCCAGTGGACGAATTGAATCATTTTTATCTGATTATAAAACCGATGAACGCGACTTGTTAGAAATTGAAAAGAGAATGAATCGATGGCAACATGTGCGAAATGCTATAGTTCAACTTGTCATCGGCATTGCAGTGATGGCGATGATCGCTTGGGCAGGCAACCAAGCGGAGACAGGGCAAATAGCACCAACTGTAATTGCAGCTTTTGCATTAATGATGTTAGCAATTACCGATGCCCTTTCACCGGCTTCTGAAGCAATTGAACGGATCCCCGCGTATGAAGAATCACTTCGACGTTTACAAGAGGTGGAAACCGAAACCGGCGATGCTCCAGGTCACGCTCCGCAGTCAGCTGTAGCAGCTATTCGCGAAGCAAACGGACCAGCGATTGAAGTGCAAAACGTATCCTATCGTTATCCAGAAAGTAAGGAAGATGTCATTAGTGGGATGACCTTGACGATTGACAGAGGTAAGAAAGTTGCAATCTTAGGTCGGAGCGGTACGGGCAAATCAACGCTGCTAAAACTTTTGACAGGCGCACTTCAGCCGACAGCAGGAAATGTATTCATCAACGGTGAACAAGCAAGCCAAAGCTTGCTTGCCAAATCGCTGTCAATTTTGAATCAAAAATCACATCTTTTTGATACAACGGTGGAAAATAATATTCGGATTGGAAATCCCGAAGCATCTGATGAAGAGATTTCGGAAGTTGTTGAACAAGCACAACTAACGAAATTACTCGCTTCGATCCCTACAGGACTGAAAACGCCGATGGAAGAAATGGGACATCGGTTTTCAGGTGGAGAACGCCAACGAATTGCATTCGCCCGTGTCCTTTTACAGCAAACGCCGATTGTTATTTTTGATGAACCAACGATTGGACTTGATCCGAAAACAGAACATGACCTACTGCAAACAATGTTCGATGCGGCAAAAGACAAGACGGTCATTTGGGTGACACATCATTTAGCGGGCATCGAACAAATGGACGAAATCATCTTTCTGGAAGAAGGCAACATCGTCTTACAAGGAAATCATGAAAACCTGCTAGCGACTTCATCAAAGTACCGTGCGTTGTATGAAATGGATAAAGGGATTTGATGAGTTGGGAACTGAGCGATAAAGGAGTGGAACTACTCTATTTACCGCTCAGTTTTTTCTTCTGTAAGAACATGACATAATAAGCACTTAGCATGCATGGACGGATTTTCACCGTTCATGCTTTTTTGTTGCTTGGAAAAGAGTTTTCCTCTCTCACGCATCTGAAGTAGTAGGTGATACGGTAGATGAACTTTACAAACTCCTAGTTCAATTTGCACTTTTTTGAAACTACTAAAGCTTAATTCTTCTATTCAGTTTATAATTTCATTCATGTCATTAAAGTAATTAATTTGTAATTGACTTACTATTTTATTTGTCTTACAATATTAAAAAGAGATATTTTATAACAGTCAGACTACTAAAAGTCTAAGTGAAGTGTTATGAAATAGTAAACTTTTCCAACGGGAGGGACGCTTATGAATTATGAAGAGAAAATTGAAGGTTTAGGCTATAAACTTTCAGCACCAGCAAATAAGCGCATATTTGAAGATGGGGTACGCACCGGCAATTTGATTTTTGTTTCCGGTAACGCAGCAAAGGTAGATGGGGTTTTAAAATATCAAGGAATTGTAGGAAATACAGTTACAATCGAAGAAGCACAAGATGCAGCGAAAATTGCATTCGTTAACTGTCTGGCTACTGTCCGGAATATGACAGGGAGTCTTAACTCAATTCGGAAAATCGTCAATATTAAAGGGTATGTGGCGAGTTCACCAGACTTCATCGAGCAGCCGGAAGTCATGAATGAAGTCTCAGCCTTGGCCATCGAGGTTTTCGGTGAAGTAGGAGAGCATAGCAGAGTTTCCCTGGGGGCGAGTTCTCTTCCCGGAGGGACACCTGTAGAAGTAGAAATCATTGTTGAAGTAGAGTAACGGAAATTGGGCAATGGATTTGAAATGAAATTGAAAATGAAAAGGGGAAAATAATTATGGAAAATGTATTAGTAAAATCAAGGACAGAAATGCTGGAAGATTTACCACTCGGGATTAAACAATTATTTACGAGTATTACGCATTTAAAAGAAGGAGAAAAGGTGCTCGTCATTACCGATGAAAACAAGTTGGAAATCGGTGAATTTGTTTACAAACATGCAAAAGAGTTTTTTGAAACGACCTTGATGGTAATGCCTACAAGAGAAGGGCATGGAGCCGAACCGACGGAAGCTGTACGAGCCGCCATGAATAATTGTGATGTGGCTTTTGGAGCGACAACGTATTCGATGTATCATTCAAAAGCGAGATTAGATGCTAGTAAGAACGGTCGTCTGCGTTGGATTGGGCTACAAGACTATGCTCTTCACATGTTTGAAGAAGGTGGATTAACTGCAGATTTTGATGAAGTTACTGAAGTGGTCAATCGAGTTGCTCCTCATTATAAAGGAAAAACGTTCACACTTACTGCCCCTGGCGGAACGCATATGGTGTGCAGCATTGAAGGAAGAGACCCTGTATTGGATCATGGGACAGCCACTGTGCCTGGAGCTGCTTCGTTTCCTCCAAACGCAGAAGTTGCATTGGGACCGGTTGAAGGAACTGCCAATGGTGTATTAGTGTTTGACGGCAGCATTCCACATCCATTATTGAACCTTATTGAAGAACCGATCACATGCGTCGTTAAGGATGGCTTCATTACAGAAATACAAGGTGGTCGCGAGGCGGATATTTTACGTAAACTATTGGCGGAATTCAATGATCCGACAGTCTACAATATTGCTGAACTGGGACTTGGGTTGAACAAAGAAAATATCCTTTGCGGCCATATGGCACCTGACGAAGGCTCTTTCGGCAACATCCATATTGGAATCGGTAAGAACTTGAACTTTGGCGGTCATGTCAATTCGCCGCTGCATCTTGATATGGTAATAAAAACGGTGACTTGTGAGATTGATGGCCGAGTTATTATGAAAGACGGAGAATTGCTTGTCTAATAGATGAATAAAACCTCTTAGTATGCAAAGTGGTTTTCTCAATAGAAGACAACAGGACGTACTAAGAGGTTGCCAGTAATTCGTCCGCTCCAGTTGGTAAGCGCTTACATGGATACTTGATTCGGAAATAATCATACAAGGGTGAGGATATGAGGATGATTAGAAAATATTCAGCTGCCGTTTTATGCATGATCTTAATGCTAGCCTTAGCCGGGTGTTCCACTTCGGTGAGTAGTGAAGAATTAAGGAGTAAACGAATTATCAGCATTGCAACCGTACAGCCCGATGACCACCCGATAGCACTTGGTTTACAGGCATTCAAAGAACATGTGGAGGAAAATCTGGGGGACCGGTACGAGGTGAGGATTTTCCATAATGGGGTTATTGGCGGAAATTCTGAAGTGCTTGAATTACTGCAGATGGGCTCGTTGGACATGGTTGTGACGAGTGGAAGCAATCTAGAAGCATTTGCAGATGAATATAAGATTTTCAGCTTACCATACTTGTTTAACGATGAAGCTAGTTTCCGAGAAGTCATGGAGAATGAAGAGTTCGTCAATGAGATTTACAACTCAACGGTCGATAAGGGCATTCAGGGCGTTACCTGGTTTGCTAATGGCGTAAATAATATCTACGCCTCAAAGAGAGTTGAAAAGCCCGAAGACCTCAAAGGATTGAAGATTCGTGTTCAGTCAAGTGAAGCGAATGTGAAGATGGTCCAAGGCTTTAATGCAGCGGCAGTCGTTATGGCGTACGGAGAAGTATATACCGCCCTGCAGAATCGTGTCATTGATGCTGGGACGAACCCTGAGATGGCACTTGTGAAGATGAAACATGGGGAAGTGGCAAAATACTATTCTCGTACGGAACACCAAATCTTTACAGACGTGTTCGTCGTAAGTACGAAATTCATGGATTCCTTGACGGATGAAAAAGAAGTGTTTCAAGAGGCGTTCAAGTTAAGTACACAAGTTGCCAACGGAGAATGGGACAATCAAATTGCAGAAGCGATTGAGGAAGCAGAAGAAATGGGCGTCGAGTTTATTACCGTCGACAAAAAACCATTCGAAGAAATGCAGCAGCCTGTCAAAGAAGCATTGTTGAAGGGAAATCCAAAATTGCAAGAGTTGTATGACCTGGTTCAACAAATCCAGAACTAATGGAAAGAAGATGATAACGATGATCAAGGTGAGAAGCATTTTAGATAAATCGCTTGCTGGGATATGTGCTTTCCTCTTAGCTTTCATGACATTTCTAGCAACGTACCAAGTGATTACACGATATGCCTTTAAAACTCCTAGCACAGTGTCGGAGGATTTGTTGAGCTATTCATTTGTATGGGTATCCTTGCTTGGCGCTGCACTTGTATTTGGGAAAAAAGATCATATGCGATTGTCCATTATTCCAGATAAGTTAACAGGAGCATGGGGTCTTGCGCTATCCATCTTTACGGAATTGCTGATTATGGTCATTGCAGTCATTGTCTTTCTAATGGGAGGAAAGGATTTTGTAGGAGTGGGTGCCATACAGGCTTCGCCTACTCTAAACATAACATTGGATTGGATTTATATGATTCTTCCGATCAGCGGGATATTGATTATCGCTTACAACATCTTGAATATTATCCAAGCTGTCCAAGAGTATCACGGAGATGGAAAGGAGGAATTCCAATGAGTATAGCAGCTTCAGCAGCTCTATTGATTCTTGTGACACTGGCTGTTCTATTACTCTTAGGTGTCCCGATTGGAATTACATTGGTTGTTGCATCGATATTAGCCATTACACAATCATTAGGTTTTTCGTCAGCTGTTCCTTCTTCCGCGTTAAAGATGTTTCAAGGAATTAACATTTTCACCTTATTGGCAATTCCTTTCTTTATTTTAGCCGGAAATATAATGAATAAAGGAGGGATTGCGCTCCGGCTCATCAATTTTGCAACAGCTTTGACGGGGAGGATTCCCGGCTCATTAGCTCATACGAACGTTGTAGCGAATATGTTGTTCGGATCCGTCTCAGGTTCCGGGACAGCTGCAGTATCTGCAATGGGGACAATAATGAGCCCTATTCAGAAAAAGAAAGGGTATGACAGCGACTTCACGGCTGCTATTAACATCGCAACTGCACCAACGGGCTTATTGATTCCTCCAAGTACAGCTTTGATCACCTATGCGCTGATCAGTGGGGGCACTTCCGTGGCGGCCCTTTTCCTCGGTGGGGTGATTCCCGGCATACTATGGGGGCTTAGCTGTATGGTTGTTGCATTTTTTTATACGAAAAAAAATGGCTATGTTGATAAAACACCTATCTCACTAAAGGATTTTATTACAGTCACACTGGAAGCAATTCCAAGCTTATTATTGATCATTATCGTTATCGGAGGAATTGTCGGCGGTATATTTACGGCTACAGAAAGTGCTGCAATTGCGGTCGTTTACAGTTTGCTGTTATCAACGATCTTTTATAAAACATTAAAAATAAAAGAATTGTATGGCATTTTAATTGATAGTGCAAAGTTGTCGGCAATCATCATGTTTTTAATTGGTGCGTCAAATATATTGGGTTGGGTCATGTCGTTTACGGGAATTCCTAACTTCTTGGCTGATGCAATTTTGGGGATATCAGACAATCCAATTATCATTTTGCTCGCAATCAATATTTTATTACTATTCGTCGGAACGTTCATGGACTTAACACCTGCAATTTTAATCTTCACGCCAATTTTACTTCCTGTCTGTATGGCGTTAGGAATGACACCTTTGCATTTTGGAATTATGCTCACGTTCAATTTATGCATTGGAACAATCACTCCACCTGTCGGTAATATTCTATTCGCCGGCATTAAAGTGGCCGATCGAAAGCTTGAAAGGGTTTTGCCGCATCTATTGCGTTTTTATGGTGCTATTTTTGTAGTGTTGTTGTTAATAACTTACATGCCGTGGTTTTCAACATTCTTACCGTCATTGGCTGGATATCGGTAATCCGAATTAAGTGAATCCATTCAGCTGGGCGCCATTATTTTCTGAATTTATGAAAATAGCATTTGACAGACTAGTTTAATTGTCTTACAATAAGACATATAGAAAGTCACTATTATATTTGAAGGGTGGAATTTACATGGCAACGTCAAGAGCAAAGGCACCGAAAGGAATATTAGGGTTTCCCGTAGCACCAATGGATGCAGAAGGTAAATTGGATTTAGTTGGACTGGAGAAGAATATTGAGTTCTTAGTGGAAGAAGGGTTATCTTCAGTTTTTGTAGCTTGTGGCGCGGGTGAATTGCATGCGATAAGCAATGAAGAATATAGATCCATGGTAGAAGTGGCTGTTGAAAAGACAAAAGGGAAGGTTCCTCTCTATACAGGAGTCGGCGGCAACATTACGCACGCGTTGGAGCAGGTGCGGATTTCTGAAGAGCTTGGCGTAGAAGGGTACTTGATCTTACCGCCGTACTTGATCGAACCATCACAGGATGGCATTTACAATTACTTGAAAGAAATTATTCAAAGCTCGGATTTGAATGCGATCGTCTATCAGCGCGACAATTGTATTTTTGAAGCTGAAACACTTCAAAAGCTGTGCGAACTACCGCAACTCGTCGGGTTTAAAGACGGTATTGGAAATATGGAAAAGAACGTGGAATTCACACACCTAATCGGGGACCGTCTGGAGTGGATCAACGGAATGCCGCTTGCGGAAGTGACGATGGCAGCGTATGTGAACCTAGGATTCACATCGTATTCGTCAGCGATTTCCAACTATATCCCTCACATTTCAGCAAAATACTATGAGGCACTTCTTAGCGATGACAAAGAATTGGTGAATGAATTGTATAAGGATGTTATTTTCCCAATTCACCGTATCCGTAAACAGAAGAAAGGCTATGCTGTTTCGCTGATCAAAGCGGGCATGAAAATCGTCGGTCTTCCTGTCACTACGAACGTTCGCGCACCAATTGCTCCTGTCGAAGAAGGGCATTACGAAGAGTTGAAAGTCATTATCGAAAAGGCTTTGGAAAAATACCCTGCTAAAGTTACAGCGGTCTAATAGGAGGAAATTATGACAACTACAACAGAAGCAAAAACAAAAACCTACTTGAATTACATTGACGGTGAATGGGTCGCGTCTGAAACAGGCAAAACAGGCGTCAGTAAAAATCCGGCTCGAAAAGACGAAGTTGTTGGTGCTTATCAGCTTTCCAACAGCAGTGATTTCGACAAGGCGGCATCTGCTGCACGCAGAGCCCAAAAAGCATGGCGCAAGCTGACCGGTAATGTACGGGGAGATTATTTGTTGAAAGCTGCTTCCATTATGGAAGAGCGTATCGAAGACATTGCAACAGCGATGACTCTCGAAATGGGTAAGACTTTACCGGAAGCGAAAGGCGAAACGGCTCGTGGCGTAGCGATTCTACGTTATTATGCAGGTGAGGGAATGCGGTCGGTAGGCGATGTGATCCCTTCAACTGACAGTGAAGCATTGATGTTCACGACGAGAGTTCCAGTAGGGGTTGTCGGCGTCATAACACCATGGAACTTCCCGGTAGCCATTCCGATTTGGAAAATGGCGCCTGCTCTCGTCTATGGAAACGCTGTTGTCCTTAAACCGGCAAGTGAGACAGCGGTGACGAGTGCGAAAATCATCGAGTGCTTACATGACGCAGGCATTCCAGCCGGAGTAGTGAACTTGGTTACAGGATCCGGATCTCTTATCGGGCCGGAAATGGCGAACCATAAAGAAATTGACGCCATTACATTCACAGGTTCGAATACGGTTGGCAAACAACTGGCACAAATCGCCGTTTCCAGAGGCATTAAATATCAACTTGAAATGGGTGGGAAAAACCCTGTAATTGTTGCAAATGATGCAGATCTAGATTTGGCGGTTGAAGCTACGATCAGCGGAGGATTAAAATCATCCGGACAAAAATGTACAGCGACAAGCCGGGTCATCGTTCAACAGGATGTCTATGAGGACTTTAAAGGGAAACTACTTGAAGAAGTGGCGAAAATCACTGTCGGAGACGGCATGGATGCAGGAACGTGGATGGGTCCAAGTTCCAGTCAAAGTCAGTTGGACACAGTGCTTTCCGCGATTGAAAAAGGGAAAGCGGAAGGGGCCACACTTCTCCTCGGTGGAAACGAAGTGAAGAAAGAAGGATTGAATGGCTACTTCGTGGAGCCGACAGTTTTTGAAGATGTATCTTCTACTATGTCACTCGCGAGGGAAGAGATTTTTGGCCCGGTCCTTGCCCTGATGAAAGTGGAGACGATCGAAGAGGCGCTTGAATTGGCAAATGACTCGGAATACGGGTTAAGTGCTTCCATTTTCACAACGAACATTAGCAATATGCTGGCGTTCATCAATGAAATGGACGCAGGTTTGGTTCGTATCAATGCGGAAAGTGCCGGAGTTGAACTGCAAGCTCCGTTCGGCGGCATGAAGCAATCCAGTTCCCATTCACGCGAGCAAGGTCAAGCTGCAAAAGAATTCTATACAGCGATTAAAACAGTGTTTATCAAATAAGATGACAAAGCAGGAGTAATGCGATAGATCGTCTAACTCCTTGTCTTTAAAATATCAAAGGATAGGCCAGCGAAACTCGTTGGTCTCTCTTCTGTTTATAGAGAAAACCTACTATTGAGGAGGATACCAATGCGTTTTATTGACGAACAAGAAATCAGAAGCCTCATTACAGTGAAAGATATTATCGATACAATCGAAGAGTATTATTTGAATGACGGTGAGAGCAGATCGTTAATTCCAGATCGTTTGTTCATCAATGACGACGACAATTCCGCTTTGCTCATGCCGTCTTTTTACGAGGATTATTTTGGGGCGAAAGTAATTGGAATCGCGCCTGGAAATGCCGCAATCGGTGAAGCGACGTTACGGGGCATCTTTTTATTGAATGATAGGAAGACAATGAAACCGCTTGCTATAATGGACGCTCGAACGATTACTGCCATGAGGACCGGTGCTGTCAGTGGGGTGGGTATGAAATACTTGGCGGCAAATGAGGCGGATACGGTTGGTGTAATCGGGACAGGAGACCAAGGGTGGAGTCATTTACAGGCAGCATGTGCTGTCAGACAAATAAAGCGGGTTTTGGTGTATAATCGTAGTCAGGAAAGACTTCATCCTTTTATGGAGAGAGCGAAAAAGGAGTTCCCAGCAATACGCTTTGAAATTTCTACTCCTGAAACGATTTTGTCAGAAGCACAACTCATCATTACGACAACAACTTCAACTGACCCAGTCATTCCTTATGATGGATCCGTGGACCTGACTGGAAAGCATTTCGCAGGTTCAGGTGCGTTCAAATCATTCATGCAGGAAATTCCTGACGCAATCATCAAAGAAGTGGATCACCTCTACGTCGATACGCACGCCGCGTTTTCCGAGTGCGGCGAGATGAGGAAAGCCAGAGAATTCGGCCATAGTGAGGAGACGGTCCCTGAACTGAAAAGCCTTGTACAAGGTGGGGAAAACGATGAGATGAAGCAAAAAACAACGCTATTCAAGTCTGTAGGCATCTCCATTCTTGACATCCTAACGGCGAAATTGGTATATGAACGAATGACGAGCACTGTAAAAGCAATTTAGAAATGAAAGGAGGAGCCTATGAAAGAATATAAAATGGATACAGTCCGCAGAAGCACCCTTTCACAATTGGTATTGGAACAGATTGTCCAACTGCTCATGAATGGACAATTGAAGCCTGGAGATAAGTTACCAGCGGAAATGAATCTGATGGAGCAATTCGATGTGAGCCGACCAGTGCTACGTGAAGCTCTTAGCTCGCTCGAGACCTTGGAAATAATTACGAGAAGGCCCCGCGGAGGGACATTTGTCAACGAAAAAGTCGGCAGCAACCCGTTCAAAGTGATGCTCGCCTTATCCATCAATAATGTTCCAGCAGTTATTGAAGCCCGTATGTCTTTGGAGTTGGGACTTGTCACCATCGCCGCCGAAAAAATAACAGACGACAAGCTCGAGCTGTTAAAGGAAACCATCGACAGTATCCAAGCCAATCCAGAAGGCGACTATGGTCAATTGGATAAGGAATTCCATCGAATCATCGCACAAAGCGCCAACAACCCGGTCGTTGAAGGAATGATAGAATCTCTGCTGATTTCCCACGAAAAAACGGATAGCCTAATTCCGTACCGTGAACCTGATGTCACTGTGGAACATCATTTAGCAATCTACGAGGCGCTGAAAAACAGGGATCCATATGAAGCATTCAAACAGATGTATAAGCATTTGAGCTTTGTAAGGGCGAAACTCTTGGATAACGTTCAAAAGGAATAGTGGGAAATAGTCCGCATTTGGCTGCGGGCTTTTTTAATGGTTTTATAATGCAAGCAGGGACGGATTATTTCCCCGTTCCTGCTTTTTTCGTTGTTGGGAAAATTTTATAGGGAACTGTTCATAAATGTTTACGAATAAAACTGTGTCAAATGACATTCAAGTTGAATAACATGAAGGATGAACGTCTTGTGGCAAAGAGGGATTCAGCAGAGCTATGACAATCCGCTGTAAAGGGGAGTATTATGCCTATTGAAGAAACGATCAGTCTACATGATTTGTTTAGAGTCTTAAAAAGGCGGTCCGTATTCATAATTAGTACGGCCCTATTAGCAGTGATACTATCTGGAATTATAAGTTACCTTTTCTTGACACCTATTTACCAAGCGTCAACACAAATCCTTATCAATCAAAAACAGACGGAACAAATCCAAGTTAATGCGCAGGATATTCAGACGAATATTCAACTCATTAATACATATACCGTCATTATCAAAAGCCCCGCAATTCTCACGAAGGTCATTGAAAATCTGGACTTGGATACAACACCGGCTAAACTTGAAAAAAAGATAAAGGTCGAAACTACACAAGACTCCCAAGTGATAAAAATTAGTGTTAACGATCCGGAACATTATAGATCTGTAGATATAGCCAATACAATTGTAGAAGTTCTCCAAGAGGAAATCCAAATACTAATGAACGTTAATAACGTTTACATCCTCTCGCCGGCTGTCTATCTCGAGAATCCAACACCTGCTAAGCCAAATCCGTTGCTTAATATGACAATCGCGGCTGTCAGTGGATTGATGATAGGAGTAGGAATGGCGTTCCTCATAAATTATTTAGATATGACGGTTAAAACCGAGCGTGACATTGAAGAATTATTAGGATTTCCGGTTATTGGGATTGTAAGTCCGATTTCAGAAGTGGATGTCAATAAAATAAAAGGGTTATTAGGTCGGATATGGAGAAGGGGAAGGCAGGGTGTTTAAGAAGAGAAAGAAAAACACGCAAACAGCGTCACGAAAACTTGTTACGAGAGATGCGCCTAAGTCCATTACTTTAGAACAATTCAGAATGATTCGAGAGAATATTAATTTTTTGAGTCCTGACAAAAAGGTAAAGACTCTTCTTTTCACTTCTTCTTCCTCTGGGGAAGGTAAGTCGACAATGGCAGCAAACGTCGCCATTGTTTTCGCGCAAGCTGGGAAGAGAGTACTTCTAGTTGATGCGGATATGAGAAAACCTACGACACATTATACGTTTAAATCGACAATCTCGCCTGGTCTCTCCCATTTATTAACAAAACAGAGGGGTTTGGACGAGGTAATCAAGAGAACCCATTTCAAAGGGCTGGAACTTGTTACTTGTGGGAAGATGCCTATAAACCCCGCCGAACTCCTTAGTTCAAAAGTGATGGAAGATCTGATCATTGAAATGAAGTCGAAGTATGACATTATCATCATCGACGCACCTCCGATTCTTTTAGTTGCTGACGCCCAAATTCTTTCAAATAAATGTGATGGAACAATTTTAGTCGTCAGTTCTGGAGAAACTGAGAAAAACAATGCTAAAAAGGCGAAGGGATTGTTGGAGAATTCTAAGGCTAATGTCTTAGGAGTCATTTTGAACAATTACAAACTTGAAAAAGACCATTACTATTACAACTACAATAGTGCTAAAGAGTAATTGGCCGTGTCAATCTTTACTCTATTATTGCTAGGGAGGTGAAATGAATGATTGACGTTCACTGCCACATCTTATTTGGTGTAGACGATGGACCGAAAACAATAGAGGATACAATACGAATTGTGGAAAGAGCAGCGAAGGAAGGAATTACAGATATGATTGCAACACCACATGCATTCAGTCCTCATTACCATGTCCCAAAAGAGGAAATCAAAGGGCAAATTCGACTTCTTACAGATTGTTTGCAAGCAGGGGGGTATCCAATCAATCTTCACACCGGACAGGAAGTGAGGCTCCATGAACATGTCGTAGAAAACGTCATAAAGGGTGAAGCGATGACGCTAGCAGGATCGCGTTATCTACTACTCGAATTGCCATCACAATCTATCCCGCTTTATACAGAAAGTGTCATACAATCAATGCTTGAAAACGGAGTTTCACCAATTATTGCACACCCCGAACGGAATAGAGCCATTGCTGAGAAGCCCGCGCGACTCGAACGGCTAATCCGGCATGGTGCCCTTGCACAGGTGAATGCAGGTAGCCTATCAGGTCAGTTCGGGAAAAGTGTTCAAAGACTTTCAATTCAACTCGTCGAAGCGAATTTAATCCATACATATGGATCGGATGTTCATGATACAAAAACAAGACCATTATTGTTCATTGCAGGACTCAACTATCTAGAAAAAAAGAAAAAACTTGATAGTATTGACATCTTACTAAAGAACAACAAACGTATTTTAACAGACGAACCTTTCATCATTCTAGAGCCGGAAATTCCGGCAATGAAAAAATGGTGGAAACCAATCAACTAAAATCCAGTATAGAACTCAGGGGGGGTCTCGTGTTAATCAGAATGAGAATGAGTATATTAGCAATTGTCGATTCCCTTATCGTCCTATTTTCAATCTATGTCGGGTATTTCATCTTGCATCCTTACATCAATGTATTTACAAACAAAATGCTCTTTATAAGTGTCGTCACAATTCAAATTGGACATCACTTCTTCGCATGGAAGTTTGGACTCTATAGGAAAGACTGGTCCTATGCTTCCACTGGGGAGCTGTATTCGATTTTGAAGGCAGTAACAATGACCATTACAGTTGTCATGATCGTCCAATTTGTCCTTATGCATGAAGTATCCTTTAGGGCACTCATTCTTACATGGATGATACATATTCTTTTAATCGGCGGATCGAGATTCTCTTTTCGACTCATGCGTGACACGGTCAACCGACAAAAGAACATCGAGACAACCCGCATAATGATTGTCGGAGCAGGCAAGGCAGGGACAATGATAGCTCGCCAAGTCCTTCAGAACCCCGAATCAGGAATGAAACCCATACTCTTCGTTGACGATAATCGCTCTAAAAGTGGATTGGAGATTTACGGCTTGAAAGTCGTACACGGTACAAAGGATATTCCAAAACTAGTAAAAGAATATGAAATTGAAAAGATAGTAATAGCTATTCCTTCCCTTGCGAAACAGGTTATGTTGGATCTGTTGAAAATCTGTATTGAAACCGGTGTGAAGACAATGACAATACCACGCATCGAGGACTTGATGACTGGAAAAGTTTCCGTCACTGACATGCGCGACGTGAAAATAGAAGATCTCCTCGGTAGAGAAGAAGTTGAGCTCGACTTGAAAGCAATCGAAGAAAAGCTTTCAAATAAAACAATTCTCGTCACAGGCGCGGGAGGGTCAATAGGATCAGAAATTTGTCGGCAAGTGAGTAAATTCAAGCCTAAGAACATCATACTTTTAGGCCATGGTGAAAACTCAATCTATAACATAGACATGGAATTACGAAAGAGTATAGAGTTTTCTACAACCATCATTCCAGTGATTGCTGATATCAAAGACCGAATGAGGATTTTTGACGTAGTCAGTGAGTTCAAGCCGGATGTCATCTATCATGCAGCAGCATATAAACATGTCCCTTTAATGGAAGAAAACCCAACAGAAGCCGTCAAAAACAACATATTCGGCACGAAAAATGTCGCTGAAGCGGCAGATGCATTTGACGTCTCCTATTTTGTCATGGTCTCGACCGACAAAGCAGTTAACCCTATGAATATTATGGGTGCGTCGAAACGATTCGCTGAGATGATTGTGCAGAACCTTGCGAAAGAGAGTAAAACGAAGTTTGCTGCAGTGCGTTTTGGGAATGTGTTAGGGTCTCGCGGAAGTGTAGTCCCGTTGTTTAAAGAGCAAATTAAGCAAGGCGGCCCAATTACTATCACAGATCCTGAGATGACAAGATATTTTATGACAATCCCCGAAGCTTCTCAACTTGTCATTCAGGCTGGTACGCTCGCTATGGAGGGGGCGGTTTTTGTACTCGACATGGGTGAACCGGTCAAAATAGTCGACCTGGCGAAGAACTTGATTAAACTCTCGGGGTATCGAGAAGATGAAATCGATATCATTTTCACCGGAATTCGTCCAGGCGAAAAACTTTTTGAAGAGCTGTTAAATGAAGATGAAATTCAAAACGATCAAATTTTCCCTAAGATTTATGTAGGGAAGTCAGCACCAATGAGCAAGAAGGAATTGAACATCGTGCTTGAAAAACTCCTGGAGATTCCGACAGATGAGATGAAGAAGAAGTTGATTGACTTAGCTAACCATAAAACGACTGAAGCATAAAACAAATATCCATTGATTGAATGGGGCAGCATAGGGGATTCGTGAAAAAATCATTCGACGAACGAGGGAGAATCATAATGAATTCAAACAAAATGATTCCCATCCTTCTTGGCATCGCATTAAGCTTTACTACCTTTACGAAAATAAGGTTTATTGGTCCTGTTGGTATAGGGGAACTGTTATTACTCATCACAGCGATACTCCTGATCATCCAACTGGCCAAAAACCAAAAGATATATGTAACTGAAAAAAGCATTAAACTTGTTTCTCTTTTATATTCATTTGTACTATCGGCTTTCATTTCAAATTTGTTCGGCGCATTAAAAGGGACAATTGAAATAATAGACTTAAGGGATACAATTGCATACTTACTCCCGATCGGATTAATTATTCTAATCGTCCATTTACCCGACTATCAAAACGTATTAAAAAAGGCTGCTTTACATTTCTACATTTACTCGCAAGCATATATTTACCTCTGCTTATTGTATTTATTGGTCTTTCGTAACTTCTTCTATATAGACTTCTTTTATTATTACTCAACTAGATTTAGTGGACTTTCTCTTAACCCCAATCAATTAGCTTTATTAACCCTCATCCTACCAATTATCTCTTTATATTTAATGAGCAGAAAAAGAATATCCATTCCAATAGGCATTTTAAATATCGTGGCAGTTGTCTGGATAGGATTGAAAATCGAAAGTGATGCACTCGTTTTAGCTTGGATCCTATCATTTTTTATCTATAGTTACGCTATATTCATCAAAAAGATAAAATTTAAAAATCACCTTAAGGTAATCGTAAATATCTTCGTGCTTTCATTTCTTGTCAGTATGCTGAAAATAGCATTAGACATCTTTAAAAATGTTTCAAATTCGTTTAATGAAGTGAGCAATCAATCATCTATCCGATTTATATTATGGGAAAACGGAATAAAAGCATTTTTGAAATCACCTTTAATTGGTAATGGAACTAAATCACAATCCGGATTAACCTCTCCATTCGAAGGATTTGAAGCGCACAATACGTTAATTGACTTACTTTCGATGTTAGGTCTTTTTGGAGTAATCGTTATCCTATTACTATTCTTATGGGCGATCATTAATTCCGGAAAAAATTTGCACTATCTAATTTTATTACTACAAGTATTAATTTTTTCTAACTTTCATAATGTCATGAGGCAGCCGATTATTTGGTTTGTGTTATTTCTTCTATTGTTAACGAATCATAAACAGGAATTAATGCGATTCGGTGTAGGGAGCAAAATCGGGTAGAGCTTCTTTTATTTGCTTGGGGAGGGATGGACTTAGTAATGGCCGGCTTTAATGGTGTTTTAAATAAATCAAGCGCTGAATTATATTTTCATGACAATGACGTGCTATTTGAAAGTGATTTTAAAATAATTGCTTTTAACGGCAAAATTTACAATGCTCTAGCACTCAAAAAGAAATTAGAAAAAAATAATTACCTATTTAAAACCAATTCGGATTCTGAACTAATCCTTAAAGTATATGAAGAATACGGTGAAGGTTTTATTAATTACTTGCATGGAACGTTTGCGATAGCAATCTGGGATGTATCTAACAAGGAACTAGTAATGGTTAGAGATCGAGTAGGGAAAAAACCGTACTATTATTGCAATGGGCTTGATCAGTTGCTATTTGGATCCGAACTGAAAAAGATAATGGCTCATAACGAACAAGAAATCAATTACGAAGCCGTAGAGAATTTCTTGCGTTTTTATTATATCCCGCAGCCGATGACAATATTTAAGAATGTCTTTCAATTAATGCCGGGGCATTCTATCAAATATTCCTTGGAAAACGATACGTTAACAATAAAAAAGTATTGGGATGTAAACCCGGATGCTACCGAAAAAGATGGACCTTATCGAACCATACAACAACGAGTAAGAGAGACATTGACTAGCTCTGTTCGAGAGCGTATGGAGAGCGAAGAATCGGCTGGTGCTTTTTTAAGCGGAGGCATTGATTCGAGTATTGTTGTAGGTTTGATGGCTGAACAGTCAACTAAGCCCGTAAATACGTTTACGATTGGATATAAGGATCAAAAGCAATATGATGAGTCAGCTTTAGCAAAGACTGTTTCCGCATTGCATAATACAAATCATCATGAACTATTTATCGAATTTGATGACTTACATGAAGTCATCGAAATAATCATTGAAAACTTGGAAGAACCTTTTGCCGATTCTTCCGCGATCCCAACTTACTATGTTTCCCGACTCACTAAACATCATACCCCTGTCGCTTTAAGCGGTGATGGAGGGGATGAATTATTTGCTGGATATAATAAATACACAAGTGTCTATTACCAACAACTGTATTCTAAAATACCAAAGATGATAAGAGAGAAGTTAATTGAAGCTCCTTTACATTTGATTCCGGAAGACAAACGAAATCCAATTACTGCATTTGCTAGGAAAGCAAATAAGTTTACGAGAAGCGCTACGACTGAAATTTTTCAAATGCATGTTAAATTGATGGAATCATACGACCAGGATCAGATTTCCCGATTAGTTAAACATAAATCAATAAACAGGTTTAAGGTAGAAGAGCAGTTGTCTGACTACTTCTCTTATTTAAATACAAATGAGTCAGTGAACAGGATGATGTATACAGACTTCAAATTCGCTTTGCCGAATGACATGTTAGTCAAGACTGACCGAATGAGCAAAATAAATGGGTTGGAAATACGATCACCTTTTCTTGACCATAAAGTAGTGGAATTAGCATATGAAATTCCATTGAAATTTAAAATGCGTCGTGCAAACGGGAAAATCATCTTGAAGGAGACATTTTCAGACCTGCTTCCCAATAAAATACTAACCGCTAAAAAGAGGGGATTTGAGATCCCATTAGCTGAATGGTTCAAGACCGAACTAAAAGAATTGGTAGTTTCCTCTTTGACGAGAGAAACAGTAGAAAAAGTAAATCTCGTTCATTTTGATACAGTCGAAACAATCATTGAAGAACATATGAAGAGTAAAAAAAATCACGCGAATCTTATATGGAGTCTAATTGTTTTGCACAAATGGCATGAAAACTTCCTTAGAAATGTTGAGGGAGGAGAAAAATGAAAATCTTAGTTACGGGTTCTTCCGGTTTTATTGGCTATCATTTATCAGAAAAACTGTTGTTAATGGGTCATGAAGTCATAGGATTCGACGACATGAACGATTATTACGAAACCTCGTTAAAGGAAGCGCGTTTAGGAAAACTAATTCCTCATAAATGTTTCAAGTTTTATCATGCTGATTTGGTAGACCGAAAGAAAGTTCAAACGGTATTCAGCGAAAATGAAATCGATATCGTTGTGAATTTAGCTGCGCAAGCGGGCGTGAGATACAGCATTGAGAATCCTTACGTATATATCGATACGAATATTGTTGGCTTTATCAATGTGTTGGAAATGTGTCGTCAATATAATGTAAAGCAATTACTATATGCATCGTCCAGCTCAGTTTACGGGGCAAATACGACATTACCATTCTCCGTGCACGATACGGTCGATCATCCTCTTAGTTTATATGCTGCGACAAAGAAAGCGAATGAACTGATGGCACATACGTATAGCAGCCTTTACAATTTACCGACGACCGGTCTTCGTTTCTTTACGGTATACGGACCATGGGGGCGACCGGATATGGCTCTCTTCAAGTTTACAAAAAACATTATTGAAGGTAAGCCGATCGATATATTTAACAATGGAAAAATGATGCGCGACTTCACATATGTGGATGACATTGTAGAGTCCATTTCCCGTCTTCTTCATAAACCTGCAATGCCTAATCCGGATTGGTCTGGGAAAAATCCGGATCCTGGCACAAGCTATGCCCCTTACAAAGTATACAACATCGGAAATAATAGCCCTGTGAACTTGATGGACTTCATTTCTGCGATTGAAGAAAAACTAGGAAAAGTAGCGATTAAAAACTTCATGGCATTGCAGGATGGAGATGTTCCTGCCACTTATGCAATTGTCGATGACTTGTATAAGGAAATCGTTTTCAAACCGAAAACATCCATTAAAGATGGTGTCGGCAAATTTGTCGACTGGTATTTGGCGTATTATCAAATAAAGTTGTGAAAGGGTCTGTGATGAATAGAAAAATAGCTGTTATCGGCTTAGGATATGTAGGGTTACCTGTGGCGGTTGCTTTCGGAAAAAAACACCCGGTAATCGGCTTTGATATAAATGAACATCGTATTTCCGCATTACAGACCGGTGTCGATTATACAAATGAAGTAGCGGTGGATGATTTAAGGGAAGCACAGATTGATTTCACGTCTGATAGTGACAGATTGAAGGAGTCTGACTTTTTGATCGTGTCCGTTCCCACACCGATCACTGCACATAAACAACCTGATTTGTCACCTTTACTACGTGCTTCCGAAACAGTGGGCAAAAACCTTCAAAAGGGAGCAATCGTTGTATTCGAATCAACCGTTTACCCAGGCGTTACAGAGGAAGAGTGCATACCTGAATTAGAGAAGCATTCAGGCCTGAAATCGGGCGTCGATTTTTTCGTCGGCTATTCTCCAGAACGTATTAATCCAGGTGATAAAGAACATACATTTACGAAAATCACAAAAGTCGTATCGGGTCAAACGCCTGAAGCTTTGGAAACTATTGCTCAAGTATATAGCGATGTTGTCCAAGCGGGTGTATATAAAGCCAGTTCAATTCGTGCAGCGGAAGCAGCAAAAGTAATTGAAAATACGCAAAGAGACCTTAATATTGCACTTATGAACGAATTAGCCTTGATATTCGATAGCCTCGGGATTGACACGGCAGAAGTATTGGAAGCGGCAGGCACGAAATGGAATTTCCTTAAATTTTCTCCAGGCTTAGTTGGTGGTCACTGTATTGGTGTGGATCCTTATTATTTAACCCATAAAGCACAGACTGTCGGCCACTATCCAGAAGTCATCCTGGCCGGTCGTCGAATAAATGATGGGATTGGACGTTATATTGCGAGGGCATTGGTAAAAAAAATGATAAAGCTCAATCTGCCCGTGCAAGGTGCAAAGGTAACTGTTCTTGGACTGACATTTAAAGAGAATGTCCCAGATCTTCGAAACTCTAAAGTAATAGACGTAATTCGGGAGCTGCAGGAATTTGGTGTGGAAGTGCAAGTAGCCGATCCGCACGCAGATTCTAATGAGGCATTGTCTGAATATCAACTCTCACTGACACCTTACGACAAACTACCACCTGCGGATGCCGTTGTTTTGGCAGTATCTCATATGGAGTATGTCAATGAAGGGTGGTCCCAGTTCGATCGATTATTAAAACATGGTAAAGGAATTGTTATGGATATTAAGAGTGTACTTGACAAGGCAAGAAAGCCAGAACAGATTCATTTATGGAGATTATAATGAAAGTTTTACAAATTACCAATGTAAGCTTTACTGTAAAGAAGTTTTTGCTGCCACTTGTAGATGAGATGATTGAACAGAAATACGATGTCCATATCGCTTGTTATAAAGATGAGACTGGATATGAAGTTGAAAAGGATGGCTATGTGGTTCACCACATACCGTTTCAACGAAATATGAATGTCTTTAGCCACTTTAAAAGCATGGTCGCATTAGTGAAATTGATAAGAAAAGAAAGATTTGACATCGTCCACTCACATACCCCAGTTGCCAGTCTCGTTGCAAGAGTGTCAGCACGATTGGTTAACGTACCGTTAAGCGTCTATACTGCCCACGGATTTTACTTCCACGAAAATATGAAACCAATACCCTATAAAATTAATTATTGGCTCGAAAAGATTTGGGCTAAGTATTTTACAGATAAACTTTTCTTCCAAAGCAAAGAAGATTATGAATTGGCCTTAGCGAAATGCTTTCAAAAGCCGGAAAACCTCATTCATATTAGCAATGGTGTCTCGGGTAATCGATTTAACCCGGAATTATACAGCAGAGAGAAGAGTCGAGAGTCATTAGGTAGTAACGATGAAAAAGTAATTATATTTGTTGGGAGATTAGTAAGGGAAAAAGGCATCGTTGAACTCATTGAAGCATTTCATTTGGTTCTGAACGAAATAAAGGACGCAACATTACTGATCGTCGGCGATTCAGTTACTGGGGATCGGGATGGGATGAATGTTGAACAGCTTATTCAATCAATGCCTTTTGAAACAAAAGAAAGGATTCAACTTTTAGGGATGAGAGAGGATATACCCGAACTATTATGTGCAGCGGATTTGTTTGTGTTGCCTTCTTACCGTGAAGGGTTGCCACGTTCAATCATTGAAGCGATGGCAATGGGTAAACCGATTGTCGCGACTGATGTCCGGGGATGCAGAGAAGAAGTCTTTCCTGATGTTAACGGATACTTGTGCAAGGCTAAAGATAGTAACTCATTAGCGGATACGATTATCGAAATATTGAAAGATGAGACCAAGTTGAAGCTGTTCGGGGAAAATTCACGAAGACTATTTCTGGAAGAGTTCAATGAGAAAGTAGTTTTAGAAAGACAGATGAAAGTATTTAACCAATTTAGAGAGGAAAGGTCACTGAACAAAAGACCAAGGAAGTGAGGAATGAAAAACAATCTTACTTTTTTTGAGAGGATTGTAAAACGATCTTTTGATCTTCTGTTTTCTATAATAGGGATCATCATGACAGCGTCGATTATACTGATAGCTTTCCTAATTGCTTCAATCGAAACGAGAAGTAGTGGTTTTTTCATACAAGAACGTGTAGGTAAAAACGGTAAGATTATCAAAGTGATTAAAATAAAAACAATGAAAGATGAAAAGTATAAAGGGTCTACGGTAACAACAAGCCGTGATGCAAGAATCACTATATGTGGCCGGTTTTTCAGGAAAACAAAAATTGATGAGTTGCCTCAGCTATTGAATGTATTGAAAGGCGATATGAGCTTTGTGGGCCCTCGACCGGATGTCCCTGGCTATGCGGATACGTTAACAGGGGAAGATAGGATCATTTTAACGATAAGACCTGGAATTACTGGACCTGCTTCTCTTAAATATAAAAATGAAGAACAGATATTGGCAAACGTAGGTGATCCTGAATGGCATAATGATCATATCCTTTTTCCTGATAAAGTGAAACTGAACGTGGAGTATGTTCGGAATTATGATTTTTTGAGAGATATAAATTATATCCTTAAAACGATATTGGGCGAAAAGAGGAGTAATGATTTGGAGCCGAAAAGAATTTTTCTCTCAACACCACATATGAGTGGGAACGAGCAGAAATATATAGATGAAGCTTTTAAAACAAATTGGATCGCGCCACTTGGAAAGAATGTAGATGAATTTGAGAAAGAAGTCGCCAAGTATAGTGGAACTACCGGAGCAGCTGCTATGACATCCGGGACTGCCGCAATCCACATTGCTTTGGAGTTGTTGGACGTTAGACAAGGAGATATCGTCTTCTGTTCAAGTTTGACATTTGTTGCAAGTGCAAACCCAATTTTATATCTTGGCGGTGAACCCGTTTTCGTAGATTCCGAATATGAGACGTGGAATATGTCACCTGTTGCATTAACACGTGCAATGGAGGAGGCACAACTAAAAGGGAAGCTTCCAAAAGCCGTTGTGATCGTTAACTTGTATGGACAAAGTGCAAAGATGGATGAACTGATGGCAATTTGTGATTCGTATGGAGTTCCCGTAATTGAAGATGCTGCGGAATCACTTGGTTCCTATTATAAGGGAAAGAAAAGCGGTTCGTTTGGTAAGTTTGGCATCTTTTCATTCAATGGCAACAAAATCATTACAACTTCAGGAGGCGGGATGCTCGTATCCGATGACGATGGTAAAGTGGAGCGTGCCCGCTTTTTAGCAACCCAAGCGAGAGAGAAAGCTAGGCATTACCAGCATCAAACTGTTGGCTATAACTATCGTATGAGCAATATTCTAGCAGGGATTGGCCGTGCGCAGTTAGAGGTGCTGGATGATCGTGTAAAGGCAAGAAGAGCCGTGTTTGCCCGTTATGAAAAATCACTTGGAGGAATTGAAGGTGTTTCACTCATGCCGGAGCTGGCAGGGACCTATTCAAATCGTTGGTTGACTGCGATGGAATTGAATCCGGAACTACTGAGCGTAACGGTAAATGAACTGATTGATGCTCTTGAAGTGGAGAATATTGAGGCGAGACCGGTTTGGAAGCCGCTTCATATGCAACCGTTGTTTGCAGGATGTAAGTTTTATCCACATGCAAAGGATGAAATCGTTAGTGAACGCTTGTTTGCGAGAGGAATTTGTCTGCCTTCCGGTTCGAACATGACTGTGAAAGAGCAGGAAAGGGTTATTAGTGTAATTAGAAAGAAACTACAATAGAGATGCGATGAAATCGCATCTCTATTGGCAAAATATTTCATGTGTATCTTCATGAAATAGCGTACAAAAGGTGTTATCAATATAAAAAATAGGTGAAAAAATGCCGACTCCGATGTCGTTAAAAAGTAAAACAATCACAGGGGTTTTTTGGAGTTTCACGGATTTACTGGCGAACCATGGCATACAATTTCTCGTACAGATTATTCTTGCTAGGCTACTGCTTCCAGAGCATTTTGGGATTCTTGGGATGGTTTTAGTATTTATATCCGTTTCCAACGCAATTGTGGATAGTGGATTTTCCCAAGCGTTAATACGAGATCAGAATACGACCCAAGAAGACTATTCTACTGTTTTTTATTTCAACTTATTTATTTCGCTAGTCATTTACGGAATTTTATTTAGTACGGCGAATATGTTCAGTGTATTTTTCGAAGAACCCCAACTGACAAACATCATTCGAGTAATTACCTTAGTACTTGTCATCAATGCATTAGCAATTATTCAAAAAGCAATGCTAGTGAAGAAAGTGGATTTTAAAACATTAACAAAGATAAGTCTCATCGCTGTAATTATTTCTGGAGGTCTCACAATATTTTTAGCAATGTCAGGATTTGGTGTTTGGAGCCTCGTTATGAATATGATCGCTTTGCAATCTATTCAGACGGTACTACTTTGGTACTTTAATAAGTGGATACCATCTTTGACATTTAAGGTCCAATCATTTAAAAAATTTTATAGTTTTGGATACAAATTATTACTATCAGGACTTATTGATACTCTTTTTTATTATAGTTATTTCGTTATTATAGGAAAAATGCATCTCACAAATCAACTTGGTTATTATACAAACTCAGTTAAAATTAAAGACCTTGCTTCATTCGCTATCGTTTCGACCGTGCAGCGAGTCACCTATCCAGTTCTTAGTAGCATTCAACAAGAAGAAGAACGTATGACATATGGATTTAAGTCTGTTATCAAGACTTCAGCATTTATTAACTTTCCTTTAATGGTTGGTTTAGCAGCAATCGCGAAACCGCTGTTTATTGTATTATTTGGCGATAAATGGATTCCTTCAGTTGCCTATTTTCAATTATTATGCTTTGCGGGTATGTTCTATCCACTTCACTCAATCAATCAAAATGTTCTTCAAGTGAAGGGAAGATCGGACTTAATTTTGCAAATGGAGATTATCAAAAAGAGTTTATTGGCGATTTTGATTGTACTTTCTTTAGTGTTTGGGTTCGGCATTATCGGTTTAATATGGACTTCAGTTATTAGCTCGTTTGTTTCTTTTTTAATAAATTCGTACTATACGTCGAGAGAAATCGAGTATTCGTCTATAGAACAGATAAAGGATCTACTACCAAGTTTTTTAATCTCTTTTATGATGGGATTTGTAGTATTTGAGGTTGGAAGATTCATGGATGGTAATGATCTACTGCAACTTATTAGTCAAATAACCATTGGTATTGCAATTTATATAATTATTAGCAAGATATTGAGAGTACAAGAGTTGAATACACTGTATCAAATGGTTTTGCCGGTAGTAAAGAAAGTTAAGGGGTTCAGTGGACGACGGTGATTTTAGTAAAAAAATGTATAAAAATAGAATGAGAAATTAGTTTGATACGACTCATGCTATTTAGAGGAGGAGATTATGGAGCTCACACGGATTACAACTCTGGCTCAACTTGAACAATACCGGGATGATTGGTCGCTCATATTAGAAGAAAATCAGAACACAAATCCGTTTATTGAATTTGTCTGGGTTTATGAATGGTGGAAGCATTTTGGGGATGAATATGATATGCAGATCATGCTCGTCAAAAAGGATGATAGGCCTATAGGATTTGTTCCCTTCATTCACAAAAGACGATGGTTTGGTCATCTGTATTCTTTTATGGCCATCGGTCACGCAAATTATATGGATTTTGTTGTATACAATCATTTGTTACAGGAAGTTATCGAATTTATATTTGATGAACTGATCAAAGAGAAAAGAAATATTGTGTTCTACTTATATGGATTACTTGAAAGTAGTCAAACACCAAGTATTATTGAGGATTATTTACAACAACGAAGTTTAGTTTTTTCACTTCACCGAGTCATCACCCCATTCATTAATTTACAAGATATAAAGCTTGAAGAATACATGGAAAAGAGAAAGAAGCTTCACCGGCTTAATAAAAGAGAAAAGCGGTTACGAGAGAATGGAGAAGTAAAGTTTTCGCGGAGCGCACAAGAAGAAATGGAAACGGTCTTTCAACTACATGACAAACGATGGAAGAAAAAGCGTGACACAAGCGGATTTACGAATGACAAAGATAAAGAATTTTATCGAAGTCTTGTCGGTATTCAAGAAGGCCCAATGCAAACGGAACTCGATGCACTTTACATTAATGACACAATGATTGCTTTCCATTACGGATTCAAATGTCGGGGAAGAGTGCTTTCGTATGTCTTAGGTTTTGATGATAACTTTGAACCGTTTGGCCCGGGAAGAGTACTCGAAAGGGAAAAAATATTGCAATGCAAAAAAGATATGATGACGGTATTTGATTTAAGTATCGGCTATGAACCATACAAATTTGCATTGAATACAAATGTGGATTACACGAGAAAAATGATCTTTTCATCTCCTGCAATGACCGCAAAAATGACACGATCCTTATTATCAATGAAGGAATCATTGATCGAACGACTGAAGAAGAACTATGAATTTGTACTGTTTATCCGAATTACAATCGGTAAGATTCTATTTGTTTTCCGTAACCTATTCAACAAAAAAGAGTCGGCAGGTGCAAGAGGAGAAATACAAGAGTTTTTCATTCGCGTAAAAAAATTCTTATATGAAAAAGAACGTTATTTTGTTTATCGAATGGAGAACAAAGACGTACCTGTAGGAGAAAACGCTAATGACTTTATCGAATTGACGATCAACGACGCGATGAGCAGTCCAGCTATTTCCGAGCAACATTTAGAGGAAATTTGCGAAAAGATGTATCGAGGATATAAGGGGTATTATCCGGCTGGAGATCTAGCATTTGAAGATATAGTTTGGATGAATGATAAGGTACTCCGAATTGGCCCTATTTCCTATAGTGAACGCCTCGGGAGAAAAGCCATTCATTTCAAGAATTGGCATGATGGGAACTTGGAGGCTGCATGCTCCTTTGTCAAGAAAAGCAACAAAGCGAATACAGTGTTTGTAACTGTAAAAGATCATTCGGAAAATGATGCTAGAGTACTCGTAACTGCAGGTTTTTCCAATTGCAAACAAATCTACAAACGAACATTTTTTGGAAATGAAAAGTATGAAATCATTGAATGAAAAATTAGCAGGACAATTCATACTATTGAAAGGGGGAAAGTATGGAGCTCACACGGATTACATCACTGGAACAACTTGAACAGTACCGGAATGATTGGTCGCTCATATTGGAGGAAAATCAAAATACAAACCCATTTGTCGAATTTGTTTGGGTTTATGAATGGTGGAAACATTTTGGCGATGAATACAATGTAGAAATTATGCTCGTAATCCTAGATGAAAAACCGATTGGATTTTTCCCTTTTATCCACAAAACAAGATGGTTTAGTCATACGTATACTTTTATAGCCTTCGGACTTGCAAATTACATGAATTTCGTTGTATACGAACATTTGTTAGACGATGTTATCGAATTCGTATTTGACGAATTGATAAAAGTACAAAAGAATGTTGTGTTTTACTTACATGGATTACTTGAGAGTGACAAGACATCTGATAGTTTAGAAGCTTATGTACAGAAAAGGAAATCTGCTTTTTCAATCCATCGAGTAATTACCCCATACATTCATCTACAAGAAATAGAGCTTGAACAATATAGCGATAAAAGAAAAAGACTCCATCGGATTGACAAAAGGGAAAAGCGATTACGAAAAAATGGAGCAGTGAAGTTTTTACGAAGCAACCCAGAAGAAATGGATTCAGTCTTTCACCTGTTTGAAAAAAGGTGGAAGAAAAGAAGGTCTACAAGTGGATTTACGAGTGACAAAGGTAAAGAGTTTTTTCGAGGTCTTGCCGGTATTCAGGATGGATCGATGCAAACGGAAATTGATGGACTTTACATCAACGACAAGATGATCGCTTTTCAGTATGGTTTCCTTTGCCGGGGAAGATTTGTTGGGTATGTAAAGGGTTATGATGATGATTTCCACGTATTCGGACCTGGAATAATACTTGAAAAGCAAAAGACATTACAATGTATGAAAAATGCAGTGACAATATTTGATTTAAGTATTGGGTATGAACCATCCAAATTCGAATTGAATACAGGTGAAGATTATACAAGAAAAATGATTTTCTCATCTAACTCGTTGATTGGAAAGACTGTTCGTCACTTTTTCACATTGAAAGAATCATTGCTTGAGCGAATGAAGAAAAATTACAGCTTCGTCCTGTTTATCCGCAATACAATTGGGAAGCTGCTTTATGTTAGTAGGAATGTATTCAATACAGAATCTAAAACTATAAAGGAAGAATTAGTCGCGTATTTGACTCGTGTCAAAAAGTATTTATACGAAAGAAAGAAGTACATTGTATATAAGATAGAGAAAAAAGACATTCCAGGTTTATTTGATTCCGGAGATTTTATCGAATTGACGATAGGAGATGCTGTTACTTGTCCTAGTATTGCCAATAGCTATTTGAAGGAAGTTTGTAAAAAGATATTTGCTGGTTACACAGGCTACTACCCCGTAGATTGTTTGTCGATTCATTCAATATTTTGGATGAATGAAAGAGTCATGCGTATCGAAAGCATATCCTATTCAGAAGAACTTCATAAAAAATCTGCATTCATTCAGCATTGGTCGATTGATAATATAGAGAAGATATGCTCATTTGTAAAAAGAAACAACGCGGTGAATACGTTGTATGTGAGTGTGGAAGCTCGTTCAAAATATAAAAGAGCCAAATTGGAAGGTGTAGGATTTACGATAAGCAAATATGTGTTCAAAAGGAGATTCCTTGGTTTTGTACAAGAAATCAGCAAGGATTTTGAATAACATATACCATTACAATAGGTTAGGAGAATTTATATTCAGAAAAAAAAGCATGAGCAAACAAGGCGCAATCATCATCTCGCTTGATTTTGAATTGAATTGGGGCGTACATGATGTTATTTCATTAGAACAGTATCGAGAAAACCTGCTTGGGGTTCGAGAAGCAATACCGCAAATGCTTGAATTATTTCACCGCTTCGATATTCATGCTACTTGGGCAACCGTTGGAATGCTCTTTTGTGAAAATAAAAAAGAGCTGTTGGATAGTTTACCATCGCTCCAGCCAAACTACGAAAACAGTAATTTTTCGCCATATAAAAAACTAAATGTTGTTGGAGAAAATGAGTTAATAGATCCGTTTCATTATGCAAAATCTTTGATAAAGCAAATTGAAAATTATCCGAATCAGGAAATTGCGACCCACACATTTTCGCATTATTATTGTTTAGAAGAAGGACAAAACGAAAAAAGCTTTGAAGCAGATTTACAAGCTGCGTTACGAATAGCTAACTCTAACGGCCATGTCTTTAAATCGATAGTGTTTCCTAGAAACCAGACGAATCAAAGTTATTTACAAGTTTGTAAAAAGTATGGAATTCAATGCTATAGAGGTAATGAACTAGGTTGGCCTTATAGGGCAAGTCGTTACCATAGCGAAGGGATCATGAAACGAGCGCTTAGATTATTGGATAGTTATTTGAATGTTTGCGGACATGATACGTATCGAATTTCGGAAGTTGAGACAAAACCTGTCGTAAATTTGCCTTCTAGCCGATTTTTACGTCCTTACATTGCCAAGTTGAGAATATTGGAGCCTTTGCGTTTACGAAGAATTAAAAAAGGCATAACGTATGCCGCTCAGAAAGGTGAAGTATTTCACCTTTGGTGGCATCCTCATAATTTCGGTAAAAACATCGATGAAAACATTCGGTTTTTGACTGAGATTCTCCAGCTAGTATCAAATTTAAGGAATGAATACGGCTTTGAGAGCCTTAGTATGGCGGAAGCCTCGGACTTAGTATCGAAGGTGAAAAGAGAATGATCAACTTATGTTCCATGAAAAACCTCCATCCGAGATTGAACTGGATGGAGGTTTAGTTTGGAAAATGAATATTTCTGTTAAGACCGGCTCAATAGAGTCGGTCTTTTCTTTCCTGTTTTAAAAACAAGTAAACTGGTCAATCCGATTCAAATCGATTCCGAAATACTCCCATCTGCGCCGGCTTGGTCTCCAGCGGTATCCCGCGACAGACGTACGGCCGACGAATGTAGGGAAGTACCAGAAACCGTTCCGTCTGGAAGTCCAAACAAACGTATACCTGAACAAGCATCCTCTGATTGCGCCTGGGTCGACAGCGAAAAGTGATGGTTGATTACCGCCTGGATAGGACGGTGTGTAGTTCGGCGGTGGGGAAGATGGCGCTTGTTGGCCGCCTTGGCCGCCTTGCCCTGGAAATCCGCCACCCGGAAATCCAGGTCCGCCCTGTCCTGGGAATCCTCCTCCCGGGAATCCTCCGCCCGGGAATCCACCTTGACCAGGAGGAAATCCGCCCTGTCCCGGAGGAAACCCTCCGCCTGGGAATCCAGGTCTGCCTTGCCCAGGAAACCCTCCGCCTGGAAATCCTGGAGAACCGAATGGCAACTGAGCTGCCGAACCTCCATAATTCATGTCGAAATTCTGCATGCCCATGCCGGACATCCAGTCCATGCCGTAGTTCGGCATGCCGGTGCCTGGCATAAATCCTCCCATCCCCTGTCCTTGCATTCCATCAGCCCCCCCTGTATAGCCTTCAGGCAACTGTGGATACCATTGTTCATCCCCGAAATTATTCGTATTCGTCATCATGTCTCTCCCTTCAAGCGATTCCTCCTATCTTATGTAACAATGAAAGAAATGGGTTGGACTCTTGGGTATGAAAACTTTTTTCGTGTATTGGGGTCTAATGTATAGAGGGCAATTGGAGGTGGGGAATTGGCTGAGCAAGAAACTGAGCAAGAAATTGCAAAAAGGGCCATTCATGGAGATGATGAGGCGTTTTTGCAGTTAATCACTTTGAATAAAGAAGCGCTTTTTAGAACAGCACTCGCCTATTTGAAAAACGAAGATGACGCGTTGGACGCTGTACAGGAAGTGACAATGCGCGCCTTTGAGAAAATAAAAACGTTGCGCATGCCGGAATATGCAAAGACATGGCTGATCCGGATTATGATGAATCATTGTAATGACGTCCTTCAAAAAAAGAAGCGTTATGTGTTTGATGAAGGCATGGGTGAATTAAAAGGGATTAGCGATGATTTCACATACATGGAAGTGGAAGAGGCACTTAGTCATTTATCAGAAAAAGATCGGCAATTAGTGCATCTCAAATATCTCCATGATATCAAAATCAAAGACATTGCCGATATGACATCTACGCCTGAAGGAACCGTGAAAACAAGGTTATATAAAGCAGTCAAATCATTACGATCATTTTTCGATGGAAAGGAGGAGGGTCAACTTGCCGGAAGAGGAAAGAAAATTGAAGAAGTGGAAAGAGGAAATTGAGAAGAGGGAAGTCCCTGCGGAACGATTGGACCAAGCTATACAAATCGGGTTCGAAACAGCTAAAAGAAATCGTGAAAATAAAAAACGTGGCTTTTTAAAACGTGGCTTGTGGTCTACAGCTGTAGCTGCCATTCTTATGCTCGTTTTTGTCACATCTATCCGAGTATCTCCTGCCTTTGCAAATGCCGTGTCATCGATTCCAGGATTTTCAGGAATTGTCGAGCTAATCCAAGACAATAAAGGAATTCAAATGGCAATTGAAAATGAGCACTACCAAATTATCGGGACAACAGGCGAAACAGAAGGCGTAAAAGTCACACTCGAAGGCATTATTACCGATGAAACGAGTTTGATCGTCTTTTCAAAAATCGAGAATAATAAAAAGCACCCTGAACGATATTTAAATAGATATCGAATACTCGATACCGACGGGAAGGAAATCCCAAATGATCAATCCTTTGGTACGTCGTGGAACCCCAAAAATGACTTATTAGCGACCAATACGACAGAGATTAAATTTAAGGGTCCAGTGCCGACAGAAGAAATGATTTTGGAGTATCGATTTGCTGATGACATTAGAGATGGTCAAGTAATTGAGACAATTCAAATCCCTTTTAAAGTGGAATTGAAACCCGTGAAAAGAGAACAATATGCAGTTAACAAAACTGTTGTCGTCGATGGACAGAAAATCCACATCCACTCAATCACAATTGGACCAATAAAGACAGCTGTGGAGGTAGAATACGACGCCGAAAATACGAAAAAAATCTTCGGATTCGAAGACTTGCAAATTGTGGATGAAAAAGGTGAGGTATGGAGCGCCATTAAAAACGGATCATCAGCAAGCTGGAGTGAAGATTCCCCTGTTATTAGTTACTTCCTGCAAAGTAATTATTTCAGGGATACGCAACATCTTTACCTCCAGTTCAACAAGCTGATGGCGATGGATAAAGACGAAGCCGAATTGATCATCGACACAGAGACGCAAAAGATCTTAAAGCAGCCAAGGGACGAAAGATTCAACAACTTAAAGATAACTGGCTCGCATTTGGAAATTGAATTGAAAGGCGGAAAAGGGTACTATCATGACCCGTTTTCAACTTTTTATGATGTAGAAGGCAAAGCACTTTCTCCGAAGTCTGGATCCTTTTACCCCGGTGCTGACGATATCAATTACTTTGGACTGGAATTGCCGGACGTGGAATTTAAAAATCCTTTGAAATTTCCATTGCACGCATATCCGTCCTACATTAAAGGCGACGTAAAAATCAAAATCAAGTAGCTTGGATCCACGGATAATTGTTATCCGTGGATTTTTCATTACATCAGCACACTAAAACAACATCACATTACTATAGAACAAATCTTCGTAAAAATCACCAAAATCCTTTTGGCATCGTGTACGATGGACAGTAACAGATGATATTCTCTAGCCGAAAGGATGGTTTGAATGATTGAATTAACCGGATCTACTCTTACACTCGAACAAATGGAAGGTATTTTATATAAAGGGAATAAGGTAGTGTTAAATGCCAATGCATTGGAACGTGTTCAAAAGAGCAGAGAAGCGGTCGATAGGATTGTTCAGAATGACAAGACTGTGTATGGCATCAATACCGGTTTCGGCAAATTCAGCGATGTCAAAATCGACGAAAAGGATACGAAGGCTTTGCAGCTGCACTTGATCCGCTCACATGCATGCGGCGTCGGTGAACATTTTTCTGAAACTGTTTCACGGGCCATGGTCGTTCTGCGGTTGAATGCGCTAATGAAAGGATTCTCAGGAATCCGGGTTGAAGTGCTGGAACGGTTTGCTTTCATGGTGAATAACGGAATTCACCCGGTCATCCCGCAGCAAGGATCACTCGGAGCGTCAGGAGACCTTGCGCCGCTATCCCATTTGGCACTAGTTCTGTTAGGGGAAGGGTTCGTTTGGCGTGATGGGGGGCATATTCCGGCTGAGCGAGTGTGGAGGGAATTCGGGATGGAGCCGATTGTCCTTGAAGCAAAGGAGGGGCTTGCGTTAATTAACGGCACGCAAGCTATGACCGCGCAAGGCGCAGTCAATTACCTGGAGGCGGAAAAACTTGCGTACAGCAGCGAATGGATTGCCGCTATGACAATGGAAGCGTTGCATGGAATTACTGATGCTTTCCATCCCGCCATTCATGAAGCGCGCGGTTATAAAGAGCAAGTGGATGTCGCGTCGAGAATGTTGGATTGGCTAGATGATAGCCAATTGACAACGGTGCAGGGGGAAAAGCGTGTTCAGGACGCTTATTCAATCCGTTGTATTCCGCAAGTCCATGGAGCGAGCTGGCAAGTGCTTTCGTATGTGAAGGAAAAACTGGAGATTGAAATGAATGCGGCAACTGATAATCCGCTCATCTTTGAAGAAGGTGAGGTTGTCGTATCCGGAGGGAATTTCCATGGGCAACCGATCGCATTCGCGATGGACTTCTTGAAAATCGGTGTGGCTGAGCTCGCAAATATTTCCGAGCGCCGCATTGAGCGACTCGTCAATCCGCATTTAAATGAAGGCCTGCCACCTTTCCTTAGTCCACAGCCTGGGCTGCAATCGGGAGCTATGATATTGCAATACTCGGCAGCAAGCCTTGTGTCGGAAAACAAAACGTTGGCGCATCCAGCGTCCGTCGACTCAATTCCTTCATCCGGCAACCAAGAAGATCATGTGTCGATGGGGACAATCGGCTCAAGGCATGCACAGCAAATTATTAAGAATGCCAGAAATGTTTTAGCTATCGAAGCATTATGCGCAATGACCGGCTGCACGTTCCGAGGCGTCGAAAAAATGGCGCCGAAAACACGGAAGGCGTTGGAAGGTCTTCTGCATGTCGTAACCCCAATTGATGAAGACCGGGTTTTTGGACCGGATATTGAAAAGATCGCAGACTACTTGAATATGTGAGCAGCGAAGGTTGAGCGGAAGGTAGGTGAAAACTGACTTTCTGAGTCAGCCTCTTTTGTTGATCAATGGTACAGGGCCGCTCAAAGCAAGTCAGTTCGCGCTCAAAGTGAAGCCCCCTTGCTGCAGTTCTCGTCTAATTGGCAAGTGTTCTCAATCCAAGTTGATAAGTTCTCGATTAATCCAGAAGACTTCTCATTAATCCCCATAAAGTTCTCGTTCCTGCCGGGAAGTTTTCGTTTTTCATGGAAATACTTCTCATTCGTTCAAATCGACTCAACCTGTTCAAACACAAGGCAAAGTTTGCTATCATTGAAGTATTGGAGAAAGTACGTTTACGAGATAAAGATTTGAGGAGGATAACTTAGTGGAGAATAAACCACATATTTTGCTTATAGACGGCATGGCTTTATTATTCAGATCGTTTTTTGCAACGTCCGCAATGGGACATTTCTTTCCGAACGATGATGGAGTCCCGACAAATGGCGTTCAAGGTTTTGCCCGCCATGCTTTGACTGCAGCTTCGATTTTCAATCCAACCCATATGGCGGTCTGCTGGGATATGGGGGCGCATACGTTCAGGAATGATCTTTTCGATGGATATAAAGCGAACCGCCCAGCACCAGCGCCAGAACTCGTACCGCAATTTGATATGACGCGGGAAGTGTCCGAGCTGATCGGTTGGAAGAATTATGGAATTCCAGGAATGGAAGCCGACGATTTGATAGGCTCGCTCGTCTGCGAATGGGAAGGCAAGGCGGATATCACAATCGTCACAGGAGACAAGGATCTTTTACAGCTGCTGCGTCCAGGTGTGCGCATCGCTTTCATGAAGAAAGGCTATAATGTGTACGATATTTATTCGGAAGACCGTTTTGTTGAAGAATACGAGATTGCACCGGAGCGGTTCGTGGAAGTGAAGGCGTTTACGGGAGATGCGAGCGACGGCTATCCGGGTGTAAAAGGGATCGGCCCGAAAACCGCTTTGAAACTCGTAAAGGAATACGGAACGGTTGAAAGTGTCATTGAGTCAATTGGAGAACTAGCTCCAGGCATGAGAAAGAAGATTGAAACGGATATGGATATGCTGCTCTTATCGAAACAACTCGCGCAAATCCATTGCGAGCTCGATTTCAATGACCCGATCGAGCAATTGAGCCTCCCTGATTACTCTGAAGCGAGAGAACACTTGGAGGAAAAGGGCTATTCCATGATTGTCAGACAGTTGAACTCGTTATTTCCGGAGCTGATTGCGTAATCGTTGGCGGTTTATGCGTGAGATTTCCATTTTATGAGCTTTTGAGGGAGTTTATGCGCTTTTAGAAGTGTTTATGGACTTTTGCGAGCAATTATGCGTGTTTGAAGATATTTATGCGCGTTTAAATGTAAACAATCAAAAACCACTGCCTACTTTTCGGCAGTGGTTTTTCTGATCTTTACAAATGAAAGGATGGGCCGGTTAGGTTCATAGGCGATTTCGCGGATGCGGCTTTCACGGTTCCGCCCTCCATTATCGTGGACGAGTAAAATGAGTCCGCCTTCGCATTCCTTGTAGCCGACGACCGGAACCCAATGATAATCGAAAGCATAATTGCCGAACCAATGAAAAGAGAACCATTTATCGAACTTTGCCGCAACTGGCCGTCCTTCATTGATTTCTTCCTTCATTTCTTCAATCCGACACTTTTCAACCCGCCATCGGGAACCTAACAGTTTGCGGAGATTCCGGATGAAACGCCATTTGAACAGGCCAATCCGAGTCCCCCCGAGCATACGGTAGAGATCATTCACTTGGATGCCCGAATCGTGAAAATGATGGCGGAGGATGGTGAAAGCGGTGACCGGACCACATGCGGAAGGTTGGAAACGCTTATCGATATCGTCGCCGTATTGTGACTTTCCTTGAAAACCTTCCACCTGTTTCATTTGCTGATCCCTCCATGAAAAGGATTTACAATGTAACTCTTTTCTCTTTCAGAAGGGTTTTAAGTGCCATTCTGAAATTGATATACGATTCGAATTCCATTTGGACGCCGGCAGCAATGATCTTTCTAACAATTAACGGGTTGAAACCGACTGAAATCGGACGGACATCCATTAGCTTCAACGTATTGTTCAGCATTTGCAGTTCAAGCGCGAGCGAGTCATAATCATGCAGTTCTTTTTCATTCAAATCAGCAGCCGTAAAATCGAAAACGACACAATTCACGCCGCGATTCTCGTCTAGATATTCCAATACAAGTGTACGGATCAGCTCAAATCGTTCCGTTCCGGTATAGCCGACAATTGGCACAAGAATTGTGTCATCGACAATGGAAGAAATGATTGGCACAGATGATTTTTTGATCGTTTGTTCCAAAACTGTGATTCGTTCTTTATATTTTTCTATTTCTTTTTCGTAATCCATTTTGCACCTCAGCATATGCGTTTTCTCTTATTATACGATATACCAACTGAAAAAAGGCATAATAATAGAGGAGTGGGCCAAATCGGCCACTCCTCTACTCATTATTCCTATGATTTTGGAATCAGTTCACAGTTTCAAGAAAATCGGTTACTTGATCCGGAGTTTTTGCATTTGCGCTATGTAAGTGCGCTTTCTTTTCCCCATTTTGGAATATGAGCAAGCTCGGAATTCCCATCACTTCATATTTCTCAGCGATTTCAGGCAACACGTCACGGTCCACGTCATACCATGTATACATATCATAGTCTTTGACGATTGGATCGATGAACATATCCATGCGTGTGCAGTCAGGGCACCAGCCCGCTTGGAATTTGATTAGCGATTTGTTTTCGCTGTTGATGACCTTGTTGAATTCCTCGGCAGTTGTAATTGATTTCATCATGAACACACTCCTTTACTATATATAGTGTACCTTCTTTTTATGAATGAAGATAATAAAATGCCCATAACAATAAATAGGAAATTCATGCATTTCAATATTGCGAAAAAGAAGAGAATGATATAGACTGATAGATATAGATAACGTTTCTATTTTTTTTGCCTGTAAAATGAATGAGTGTTCATTCAAAAGAAAAAGGGAGGCTTCGCAACGTGGCATATCAAATCAAGAAAGCAGCAGTATTAGGTTCAGGTGTAATGGGATCTGGGATTGCAGCCCATCTCGCCAATATCGGCATTCCTGTCCTTCTGCTGGATATCGTTCCAACTAAGCTGACAGAGCAAGAAGAAGCAAAGAACCTTACATTGGAGGATCGGCAAGTCCGCAATAAATTTGCGGCGACAGCTTTGGAGAAACTTTTGAAGCAGAAGCCGGCGCCATTGGCTGCAAAACAGAATCTATCACTTATTGAAGTCGGAAATTTCGAAGACGACTTGGAAAAATTGAATGATGTTGACTGGATCATTGAAGTTATCGTCGAGAATCTGGACATTAAAAAAAGTTTGTATGAAAAAATAGATGCAGTTCGAAAACCAGGTACAATTATCACCTCAAACACATCGGGTATCAGCATTGAAGCGATGGCGGAAGGGCGTTCGGAGGATTTCCAAAAGCATTTCCTTGGCACACACTTCTTCAACCCGCCACGTTATTTGAAATTGCTTGAAGTGATTCCTACTGCGAAAACGGATGAAAGCGTACTCAATTTCATGCTCCAATTCGGAGAGGATCGTTTAGGCAAAGGTGTCGTTATAGCGAAAGACACGCCGAACTTCATTGCCAACAGAATCGGAACGTACGGCCTGCTTGTAACACTTTGTGAAATGGAGAAGCGCGGCTATTCAATCGGGGAAGTCGACTCGGTGACGGGCACGTTGATCGGGCGCCCAAAATCGGCCACTTTCCGTACATTGGATGTAGTCGGTCTGGACACCTTCATGCACGTTGCAAAAAATGCATATGACAAGACGGAAGGCGAAGAGCAGAAAGTGTTCGAACTTCCGGCATTCATGAAGAAAATGATCGACAATGGATGGTTAGGCGCGAAGTCGAAGCAAGGATTCTACCTAAAGGAAGGAAAAGAGATCCTTGAATTAGATCCAGAAACATTCGAATATGGCCCAACGAAGAAATTGAAAACGCCTTCAATTGAGATGGCGAAGCAGCAAAAAGGTCTTGCGAATAAAGTAAAGACACTCGTTTACGCAAAAGATCGAACAGGGGAAATCCTTTGGAGCATCCTTTCACCGACACTCCGTTACTCCGCCGAATTGAATGGGGAAATCGCTGATGATATCGTCGCTATCGACAATGCGATGAAATGGGGCTTCGGCTGGCAGCAAGGACCTTTCGAGATTTGGGATGCGATCGGCGTTGCCAAATCGGTTGAGAAGATGAAGGAAGAGAATGTTGCAATTCCTGCATTTGTTCAAACAATGCTCGATAACGGGTTCGAATCTTTCTATAAGGAAGAAGAGGGTGAAATCTTTTTCTACGACGGTGAAGGCTATCAGCCGGTAACTGTCAATGAAAAAGCGATCAACTTGAAGCTTTATAAGAAAAAACACGGCGTCATCAAAAAGAATTCCGGCGCAAGCCTGATCGACCTCGGCGATGGCATCGCCCTATTGGAATTCCATTCCCAATCGAATGCAATCGGTCTAGACATCATCCAGATGATCAATTTCGCGGTTGATGAAGTGGAGAAGAATTTCAAAGGCCTCGTCATCGGGAACCAAGGGAAGAACTTCTGTGTGGGCGCGAATCTAGCGATGATTTTAATGGAAGCACAGGATGATAATATTTTTGAACTTGATTACACCATCAAAGCTTTCCAAAACGCGATGATGAAAATCAAATATAGCCGGAAGCCGGTCGTTGCGGCGCCATTCCAAATGACGCTTGGCGGCGGGGCGGAAGTTTGCTTGCCGGCTGCACATATCCAAGCTTCGATGGAAACATATATGGGCTTGGTTGAAGTCGGCGTCGGTCTGATCCCTGGTGGGGGCGGCAACGTCAACTTGTACACGAAGCATCTGAAAGGATTGCCGAACGGTGTGCACGTCGATTACCAATACGTAGCGAATAAAGTGTTCGAAACGATTGCCATGGCGAAAGTATCGACATCTGCGGAAGAAGCGAAAGAGAACAACTTCCTAAATTTCGCGGACGGCATTAGCGTCAATCCGGATCACTTGATTTATGACGCGAAGCAGGCAGCGCTGGCATTGTATGAAGCCGGCTATATCCCTCCTAAAAAGGAGAAGATCCCGGTCACAGGAGATTCCGGATATGCAACGATGCTTCTCGGAGCGGAAGGCATGCATCTGTCAGGCTTTATTAGTGACCATGACTTGAAAATAGCGAAGAAGCTCGCATTTGTTTTATCAGGCGGAAAAGTGCCTTATGGAACTCTTGTCGATGAACAATACATGTTGGACCTTGAACGGGAAGCATTCCTGAGTCTCATTCAAGAACCGAAATCCCAACAGCGGATGCAGCATATGCTCCTGAAAGGGAAGCCGCTGCGCAATTGATCTGCATAGATAGCAAAAGGAGGAAGTCGAATGCGTGAAGCAGTAATTGTAGCAGGTGCAAGGACGCCGGTCGGAAAAGCGGGCCGAGGGAGTCTAGCAACTGTTCGCCCGGATGATCTGGGAGCTTTGACAATTAAAGAAACATTGAAACGTGCAAATGGATACGATGGACCAATAGATGACTTGATCATTGGATGTGCAATGCCGGAAGCGGAGCAAGGCATGAACGTCGCCCGCAATATTGGGGCGCTCGCAGGATTGCCTGACACAACGCCGGCAATTACGGTAAACCGATTCTGTTCTTCGGGCCTTCAATCGATCGCATATGCGGCAGAGCGGATCATGCTCGGCCAGTCCGAAGCGATCATCGCTGGCGGCGTCGAGTCGATGAGCATGGTACCGATGATGGGGAATACGATCAGACCGAACTTCAAATTGGCAGAAACGGCTCCCCAATATTATATGGGAATGGGCCATACAGCTGAGCAAGTCGCAGTGAAGTACGGCGTAAGCCGCGAAGACCAAGATGCATTCGCTGTCCGTTCACATGAAAAAGCAGCAGCGGCAATTGAAGCTGGCAAATTTATTGACGAAATCGTTCCTGTGGAAGTAGTGAAACGTTTTGTCGACGGAAACGGCAAGTACCAGGAAAAGACGGTCCTCTTTGAAATGGACGAAGGCGTCCGTACGGGTACCTCAATGGAAGTGTTGGGCAAATTACGCCCGGCATTCTCCGTAAAAGGATCCGTCACTGCCGGAAATGCATCCCAAACATCCGACGGAGCTGCATCCGTCCTCGTCATGGATCGCGAAATTGCCGAAGGGAAAGGCTTGAAACCGATCGCGAAATTCCGTTCATTCGCCGTAGGTGGCGTGCCGCCTGAAGTGATGGGCATCGGACCGATTGAAGCTGTTCCGAAAGCATTGAAACTTGCCGGACTTTCCATCGAGGACATCGACCTATGGGAGCTGAATGAAGCATTCGCATCCCAATCACTGCAAGTCATCCGCCACTTAGGACTGGATATGGATAAAGTCAACGTCAATGGTGGAGCAATCGCCCTAGGCCATCCACTCGGCGCAACAGGGTCCGTCCTGACACTTCGATTGATGAACGAACTAAAACGCCAAGGCAAGCAATTCGGCGTCGTCACAATGTGCATCGGCGGCGGAATGGGCGCAGCCGGAGTATTTGAACTGCTATAAGAAGTGCTTTATGAGCTTTTAGAAGCGTTTATGCGTGTCTGCGCAGATTTATGAGGCTTACCGGCGTCTTATGCGTCTTTGAAACCATTTATGCGTGATTCCGGTGAATTATGCGTAATTGGGACCGTTTATGCGTATTTGTAGTGAATTTATGCGTTTTAAAATAGACACTTAGGATTGCAGCGAAAGGCGGCGACTCCTGGGGGATTAGCACGAGCTGAAGACCCTGGACTGAGCGAACGCCGTTACGAAGAACGGCGTTTGCGAGCAAAAGCGCAGCGTTGCGAGCACTTGCGCGAGGGAAGCGGCTGAAGCCGTGCCCCCCGGAAAGCGTCCGCCTGTAGCGGAAATCCGTATTTAAATTACTATTTAAGAGGAGGAATATATAATGACTGAAACAACAACAAAGGATTTCATCCGCGGAGGAGCATTCCTCATCGAGGACATCGACGCATCACGCGTATTCACACCAGAAGACTTCTCAGACGAACAAAAAATGATCGCGAAAACAACAGAGGACTATGTGAAAAACGAAGTCCTTCCAGTCGTGGAAAACTTAGAAAAACATGAATTCGAACACTCTGTAAAACTATTGAAATCCGCAGGAGACCTCGGCCTTCTCGGTGCAGACGTACCTGAAGAATACGACGGCCTCGGCCTTGATAAAATCTCATCAGCGTTGATCGCTGAAAAAATGTCCGTAGCGGGCGGCTTCTCCATCACTCACGGAGCGCACGTCGGAATCGGTACATTGCCAATCGTCCTTTTCGGTAATGAAGAACAGAAGAAAAAGTATTTGCCGAACTCCGTATCCGGCGATAAAATTTCCGCGTACGCATTGACTGAGCCAGGCTCCGGATCAGACGCACTTGGTGCAAAAACAACTGCAAAATTGAACGAAGCCGGCACTCACTACGTCCTGAACGGTGAAAAGCAATGGATCACAAACGCAGGATTCGCAGACGTATTCGTCGTTTATGCAAAAGTCGATGGCGATAAATTCTCGGCATTCATCGTTGAAAGAGAATTCCCAGGCGTTTCTGTCGGGGCAGAAGAGAAGAAGATGGGTATCAAGTCATCTTCAACTCGTACATTGATTTTGGAAGATGCACAAGTTCCTGTTGAAAACCTGTTAGGGGAAATCGGAAGAGGCCATGTCATCGCATTTAACATTTTGAACATCGGCCGTTATAAATTAGGTGTCGGCACTATCGGCGGTTCCAAACGCGCTCTTGAATTGGCAATCACGTATGCAAACCAGCGCCAACAATTCAAGACGCCAATCTCTTCATTCAATCTAACGAAGGAAAAGCTTGCAACGATGGCTTCTAAGCTATATGCGACGGAGAGCTTGATCTACCGTACAGTCGGATACTTTGAAGAACGCAACAGCCAAATGACGGCTGAGCAGCAAAAAGATGGGAAGGCGGTAGCGGCATCAATTGCAGAATACGCGATTGAATGCTCCATCAATAAAGTTGTCGGCTCCGAAGTTCTTGACTATATCGCCGATGAAGCGGTCCAATTGCACGGCGGCTATGGCTTCATGCAAGAATACGAAGTGGAGCGCATTTACCGCGACTCACGCATCAACCGTATTTTCGAAGGAACAAATGAAATCAACCGTCTGATCGTTCCTGGTACGTTCTTGAAAAAAGCAATGAAAGGCGAATTGCCATTGCTTCAACAGGCACAAAGCTTGCAGGAAGAGCTTCTTATGATGATGCCTGAAGAAATCGGGGACGAAGCATTGGCTCAAGAAAAAGTGCTCGTGAAAAATGCGAAGAAAATCGGCTTGCTAGCAGCTGGAATGGCCGCACAACGCTTCGGCACGAAGCTCGAAGCAGAGCAGGAAGTCCTAGTAAACATCGCTGATATTGCAAACAACGTCTTCGCTATGGAATCCGCATTGCTCCGTACGGAAAAAGCGGTTGCTAAAAATGGTGAAGAGAAAGAGAAGCAAAAGATCTTGTACACGGAAATCTTCTGTCAGGAAGCGTTCGAAGCAATTGAAAAGGACGCGAAGGAGACACTTCTTGCTTCCGTTGAGGGCGATAACCAACGGATGATGCTTTCCGCATTACGCAAATTGACGCGTTCGAATCCATACAACATCATCGCGAAAAAACGCGAAGCATCCGTCAAATTGATTGACGCAGAAAAATACATCGTTTGATTACACACACCGCCCTGGATTTATCCCGGGCGGCTTCTCTGTTATACTTAGGTAAAATGGAGGTGTTGCGAATTGTCTTTAACATACTACGGATATCCGAAATGCGGAACTTGCAGGAAAGCGAAAAAGTGGTTGGAAAACGCGGAGTTGGAATTCAAAGAGGTCAACATCGTTGAAAATCCACCGACTAAAGAGGAACTTCAACAAATGATCGGAAACTCCAACCTGGACATTAAGAAGTTCTTCAATGTGAGCGGAATGAAATACCGTGAGTTGAATTTGAAGGACAAGCTGCCTGGAATGACGGATGCTGAAAAGGTCGAACTGTTATCTACGGACGGCATGCTTATCAAAAGACCGATTGTTACGGATGGCTCAAATGTGACTGTCGGCTTCAAGGAAGAAACGTATGAGGAAGTTTGGGGAGCGTAATATACTTTCTTGTCTTTAGCTTCCGAATATGTCAAAATTGAATGGAAATCAATAAATGCATACTTAATGGAGGGGTACGGGATGAACACACCTAAAGAATTTCGTTATTCAGAAGAGCACGAATGGGTAAAGGATGAGAGCGGAAAGTATCGAATCGGTATTACACATTTTGCGCAATCCGAACTTGGCGATATTGTTTTCGTTGAATTGCCGCAAGTTGGAGATGAAGTTAAAGCAGATGAGCCATTCGGAAGTGTTGAATCAGTGAAAACTGTATCTGAACTATATGCTCCGATCAGCGGTAAAGTCGTCGAAGTGAACGAAGAATTGGAAGACAGCCCTGAATTGGTGAATGAATCTCCATTTGAAGGTGCTTGGATGATCGTTGTGGAAGCATCAGACGAAGCTGAGCTAGATGCACTCATGTCAGCTGAAGACTATGACAAAATGACTGTCGGCGAGTAAGTAAATGAAGTGGCGCTTGGACCAAACTCCGGCGCTTTTTTCAATGTTTCAAAGAAGGAGAGACGTGGAAATGGATTGTCCTAAAATCCTCATCGTCGAAGGCGGTTCGGACCGGAAAAGATTACAAAAGGTGCTGGCGGAGCCGGTTGAGATCATTTGTACGAATGGGACAGTGAGTCCGTATCGGATCGATGAGATGCTTATGCCTTATGAGGATTGTGACCTGTTCGTTTTTCTGGATGCCGATGAATCCGGAGAGAAGATCCGGACTTTATTCAAAAGGGATTATCCTGAAGCGATCCACCTTTATACAGAGCGGGTTTACCGCCAAGTTGAAACGACTCCATACAGAGTGCTTGCAGCCATACTCCTCTCCGAAAACTTTGATGTGCATCCCGAATTTTTACTATGAAGGTGATGAAGAGTGGCCACTATTGAGAATTGGACACGTGCGCAATGGGAAGACAGCAAAAATGTTTATCCCGAATCAATATTTTATTTATACACACCAATGTGCGGAACCTGTGCGGTTGCTTCAAAAATGATGGAAGTCATTGCTGCCATGAAACCGGATCTGCCCATTGGGAAGGCTGACTTGAATTATGTGGAGGATCTCGCTGTTGATTATGAAATTGAAAGCGTCCCTTGTTTATTAATTCAGAAGGATGGGGAGATTGTCCATAAAATTTACGCTTTCCAGTCGATTCCGCATCTTCTTGAGAAAATAGATTGACATACCTCAGAAGTTCATGATATAAGTATATCTATTAACTTTAACTGAATATGTCGCTCTTATAAAGAGAGGTGGAGGGAAGTGCCCTATGAAGCCCGGCAACCGTCACGAATGTGAAATGGTGCCAAATCACGCAAAGCATTTGCTTTGAGAGATGAGAGATCGGATTGACGTTTTTTTGAATATAACGTTTCAGCCTTTCTGCTTGTCTGCAGAAAGGCTTTTATTATGGAAAAGATCGTGTAGAGGTGATAGTGATGATTCAATTGATAGACGTCAAAAAAAGTTTTGGCCGGCTGAACGATGAAATCCTGGCGGTGGATAATGTTTCCCTTACGATCGAAGAGGGTGAAATCTTCGGTATCATCGGTTATAGCGGTGCCGGAAAAAGTACGTTGATCCGCCTTTTGAATGGGCTTGAAACTCCGACGACGGGAACAATAAAAATTGGAAACCGTGAAATATCGGCATTCACAGGCAAAGAACTGCGTGAAGCAAGGCAAAAAATCAGTATGATTTTTCAACATTTCAATTTACTTTGGTCCCGTACGGTCAAGCAGAACATAGCATTTCCTCTTGAAATCGCGGGAGTGAAAAAAGCGGAGCGAGAACGGAAGGTGGCCGAACTAATCGAACTCGTCGGACTAAGCGGCAGGGAGAATGCCTATCCATCCGAGCTTTCCGGTGGTCAAAAGCAACGTGTCGGTATTGCGCGGGCGTTGGCGAATGATCCTGAAGTTCTTCTCTGCGATGAGGCGACTTCCGCGCTTGACCCGGAAACGACAGATGCCATCCTTGATCTGTTGACAAGCATTAATGAACGGCTCGGATTGACGATTGTTCTAATAACACATGAAATGCATGTCATCCGGAAGATCTGTCATCGTGTGGCGGTTATGGAAGCCGGAAAAGTCGTGGAAATCGGTCCTGTGTTGGACGTGTTCCAGTCACCGCAAGCTCCGATTACAAAGCGGTTCGTTTCCCAAGTGACGGAACCCGAGGGAACCGAACAGGCACTTGCCCATTTGCCTGGGGGCACACTCATAAAACTAATCTTTGTCGGGGAACGGACGGAGCAGCCCGTATTGGCGAGTTTGATCCGACAATTTGAGATCGACGTGAATATTGTCCAAGGGAATATATCCCACACGAAAGGCGGCGCTTACGGCTCGCTCATTTTACAGCTTGTCGGTATAGAGAAAGATATTGACGGGGCGATTGCCTATCTACATGAACAAGGTGTACAGACAGAGGTGATTGGCAATGATTGAGAATTTATTACCACACGTCAATTGGGATAAAATGTGGGAAGCGACTATTGAAACGTTATATATGACAGGGCTCTCCACTCTATATACATTCGTATTCGGACTGGTTCTTGGCATACTTTTATTCTTATCAAGCCCCGGCCAGCTATGGAGAAACAGATTGGTATACGGCGTCACTGGAGCATTCGTTAATATATTCCGCTCCATTCCTTTCATCATTTTAATTATCCTGATTATCCCGTTCACGACGTTGCTCGTTGGAACGATCCGTGGTCCGGAAGCGGCCATCCCGGCCCTTGTCATTGGAGCAGCACCGTTTTATGCGAGAATGGTCATGATCGGCCTTCGTGAAATAGACAGAGGTGTTATCGAAGCAGCAAGATCGATGGGTGCTAAAACAAGTACGATTATCTTCAAAGTCTTGCTGCCTGAATCGATGCCTGCCCTTATTTCAGGGCTTACAGTAACTTCGATCGCACTTGTCGGATATACGGCAATGGCCGGAGTCATCGGTGCGGGAGGGCTCGGAAACCTTGCATACTATGAAGGATTCCAACGAAGCCGGACTGACGTGATGATTGTCGCAACTATTATTATTTTGATTGTCGTATTTGCAATCCAGATCATCGGCGACTTTGCGGTGAAGAAATTGGACAAGCGATAATTTGCAGGAGTGTCCTGTTAATTATAAATATCATCTAAGAATGGGGAGAGAAATCATGAAGAAGGTATTATCTGCACTACTATTGACGGTTCTCGTGCTTGCTTTGGCAGCTTGCGGGACAAAAGATAAAGAAGATGGGGCTAGCGGAAGCAAGAATGCTGATGGCGGCAATAAGGAATCGACGAAAATCGTAGTCGGCGCTTCCAATACACCGCATGCCGGCATTTTGGAAAAAGTGAAGCCGTTGTTGAAGGAAAAAGGAATCGACTTGGAAATTGAAACATACCAGGAATATATATTGCCTAACAAGGACTTGGAATCAGGTGTATTGGATGCGAACTACTTCCAAACCATTCCTTACTTGGAAAGTCAAATTGCTGATTTCGACTACGACTTTGTCAATGCGGGAGGAATCCATATCGAACCGATGGGTGTTTATTCGAAGGAATATAAATCATTAGATGAATTGCCAGACGGTGCAACAGTCCTTATGAGCAACTCAGTTTCGGATCATGGCCGTGTACTTGAAATGCTTGAGGAAAATGGCTTGATCACACTTGCTGAGGGTGTAGATAAAGTGAAAGCAGAACTTACAGATATTGTGGACAATCCGAAAAACCTGAAGTTTGAACCGGATTACGAAGCAGCATTGCTTCCAACTCTTTACAATAATAATGAAGGCGACGCAGTTTTGATCAACTCTAACTATGCAATCGATGCTGGCTTGAACCCGCTTGAAGATTCAATTGCAATTGAAAAAACGGATTCTCCTTACGTAAACGTCATTACGGTCCGTTCTGGAGATGAAGACAACGAAGCGATCAAAGCGCTTGTAGAAGTGTTGACATCCGAAGAAATTCAGGAATTTATTTTGAAAGAATGGGGCGGCTCTGTCGTTCCTGTTAACTAATTGAGTAAAGCCGTCTGTTTCCGTTTCATCGGAGACAGGCGTTTTTTGTCCTCCATAAAGTAGTAAAACCCATAAAGGTGTTCCCATTTATTCTTCACTATGGTAAAGTGGGTTTGTTGTTTTTTTAAACATTTGTACTTTTGAGGAGGACATTTTATGAAGAGGAAGATAGGCCTTATATGGCGAATCATTATCGCCATAGGGCTTGCGGTGGGCATTGGTTTGTTGCTCCCAGAAATACATGAAGGTTTTGCGCATTGGTTCACTAGGTTATTTGCGACGTTCAATATGATTTTCGGCGGTTTTCTAAACTTTGTTGTACCGTTTATTATCATTGCATTTATTGCACCTGGAATAGCAAAGCTTGGTAGCGGATCTGGTAAATTGTTAGGATTGGCTACTGTGCTCGCATATGCTTCTACGATTGCAGCAGGGATTATGGCATTTTTGGCTGCAACGACAATCTTGCCTAAATTCATTGGCGGCATTGGCTCTCAATCTGTTGAAAACGCTGGGAAATCCGCGGCCATAACATTCTTCGAACTTGAAATGACACCCGTAATGGGCGTCATGTCTGCATTGCTGCTCGCTTTCATTTTCGGTATCGGAATGGCATCCATCAACAGCAAAACGATGCTGTCATTCTTTGAAGAATTGAATACCCTTATTGAAAAAGTTATTTCATTCGTCATCATTCCGTTATTACCATTCCATATCTTTGGTATTTTCCTTAACATGACGTACAGCGGACAAGTGGCGAAAGTGTTGTCGGTCTTCTCACTCGTATTCGTCATGGTCATCGCACTACATATCATCATGTTGATGATTCAATATACAATCGCCGGAACACTTTCGAAGAAAAATCCGTTCTTCCTCATGAAAACAATGGCGCCTGCCTATATGACGGCACTCGGAACGCAATCATCGGCTGCTACAATTCCCGTAACGCTGCAACAAGCGAAGAAGACAGGGGCATCCGAGAAAGTGACGGACTTCACAGTACCGTTATTCGCAACGATCCACTTATCCGGAAGTACGATTACGCTAGTATCCTGCTCCATCGGCGTCCTGCTCATGAACGGCATGCCATTCAGCTTCTCGGACTATCTGCCATTCATCCTCATGCTCGGCGTAACGATGATCGCAGCACCTGGAGTTCCAGGAGGGGCAGTTATGGCGGCAGTAGGCCTGCTCAGCACAATGCTAGGATTCGATGAATCAATGGTCGCATTGATGATTGCACTCTACATGGCGCAAGACAGTTTCGGCACAGCCACCAACGTAACCGGCGACGGAGCCCTAGCCATGATCGTTGACCGCCTCACTCCAAAAGTGAAAGGCGTAGAAACGGAATAACTTAAAAAGTAGAAGGAGGAATATTAAAATTCCCTGCCTTCTATTTTTTATTTATAAATAAAGCCATATTCATTGATTCTCAGTAAGCAGCCGATAATTGAAAATGGGTTTCATTTCAAACAAACTAACAAAACGTTGTAATACTCATATTTTCCCCATAAAACGATAATAATTCTTAATGATTTGCAACAACGTGCAGAATGAGCTAAAATTAGAATGATACTAAATAGAGAATGGTTTACCCCGTTCATCTTTATCATATTGGAGGTATTGGAATGGCAACTTTGGAAATCAAAGACCTTCACGTAGAAATTGAAGGTAAGGAAATATTGAAAGGCGTCAACCTAACAATCAATACAGGTGAGATCCATGCGATCATGGGACCTAACGGAACCGGTAAATCGACACTTGCATCAGCAATCATGGGCCACCCAAAATATGAGGTGACTTCCGGATCTGTCTTGCTTGATGGCGAAGATGTCCTTGAAATGGAAGTGGATGAGCGCGCTAAAGCGGGACTTTTCCTTGCAATGCAATACCCGAGTGAAATTAATGGAGTAACGAACGCGGACTTCATGCGCTCTGCAATCAATGCGCGCCGTGAAGAAGGCGATGAAATATCCCTTATGAAATTCATCCGTGAATTGGACAGTAAGATGGACGTCCTTGAAATGGATCAAGATATGGCGACTCGTTATTTGAACGAAGGATTCTCCGGCGGAGAGAAAAAACGCAATGAAATCCTTCAATTGATGATGCTGCAGCCGAAATTTGCAGTACTTGATGAAATTGACTCCGGTCTCGACATCGATGCATTGAAAGTCGTTTCAAAAGGAATCAATGAAATGCGCGGAGAAGGATTCGGATGCCTGATCATCACTCACTACCAACGCCTTCTCGACTACATCACGCCTGACTTTGTCCACGTTATGATGCAGGGCAGAGTTGTTAAATCCGGCGGAGCAGAGCTTGCGAAACAGCTTGAAGAGGCTGGTTATGATTGGATTAAGGAAGAATTAGGAATCGAAGATGAAACAGTAGGACAAGAAGCATAAGAAAGGGGACGATTCAAAATGACGGTTGAAACAAAAATGGCATTGACCGAACAGGACGTCCGCTCTTTCTCCGCAAACATGAATGAAGCCGATTGGATGGCAGATTTCCGCGCAGATGCGTTAGCTAAAGTGGAACAGCTTCCGATGCCAACACCAGATAAAACAAAAATCGACAAGTGGAACTTTGTTGAGTTCCCAGTACATGCAGTCGAAAGTTCGACATTCGCGACACTGGCAGACCTGCCTGCTGAAGCGAAGGAGTTGGTTAACGATGATCAACAGAACATTTATGTGCAGCATAATAATACACCTGCATTCCTTTCCCTTTCAGAGGATTTGAAAGCGAAGGGTGTTATCATGACTGATATTTTCACTGCTTCACGCGAGCATACCGATCTAATGAAGAAATATTTCATGACGGATGGCGTGAAAGTTGATGAACATAAACTAACAGCGTTGCATGCGGCACTTATTAATGGCGGCGTATTCGTCTATGTGCCGAAAGGCGTTGAAATCGCAGAACCGCTTCAAGTTCTGTTTTTACATGACGACGCTCAAGCATCCCTCTTCAACCATGTCATCGTCGTAGCTGAGGCGAACAGCTCTTTGACATACGTGGAAAACTATCTGTCTACAGTCGAAGAGGCTGCAGGACAGGCCAATATCGTTGCGGAAGTATTCGCAGGCGATAACGCGAAAGTCATCTATGGCGCAGTAGACGTCCTTGCTAAAGGATTTACGACATACGTCAACCGCCGCGGAGTAGCTGGAGCGCAAAGCCGTATCGAATGGGCGTTAGGATTGATGAACGACAGCGATACGATTTCTGAAAACATAACGCATCTCGTCGGAAACGGCTCTTCAAGTGATATGAAGACTGTCGTTGTCGGCCGAGGAAGCCAAAGGCAGAACTTCACATCTGAAATCGTCCACTGGGGACTTGATACAGATGCATTCATCTTAAAGCACGGTGTAATGAAGGAGTCTGCTTCATCTATCTTTAACGGTATCGGCAGAATTGCAAAAGGTGCTACAAGATCGAACGCTGTCCAAGAGTCACGGATTTTGATGCTAAGTGAAAAAGCCCGTGGAGATGCGAATCCGATCCTATTGATCGATGAGGACGATGTGACTGCCGGTCACGCAGCGTCGGTTGGCCGTGTAGATCCGCTTCAATTGTTCTACTTGATGAGCCGTGGAATTTCTCAACAGGAAGCAGAACGCCTTGTCATCCATGGTTTCCTTGCACCTGTAGTTAGCAAATTGCCGATCGAAGGTGTCAAGAAGCAATTGACGGAGGTTATTGAAAGGAAAGTGCGCTAATGCTCAGCAAAGACATCCGCAAACATTTCCCGATACTTGACCAGGAAATCAACGGGCACCCGCTCGTCTATTTAGACAGTGCCGCGACTTCACAAAAGCCGCGGCAAGTCATTGAGGCAATCAATGACTATTACGCGTACGATAATGCGAACGTCCACCGAGGTGTCCATACACTTGGCAATAGGGCAACCGATCATTATGAAGGAGCTCGTGAAAAGGTCCGCAAGTTCATCAATGCGAAATCCACGCAGGAAGTGATTTTTACTCGCGGAACGACAACAGCCCTCAACATGGTAGCCCAAAGCTATGGACGTGCGAATGTCGAAGAAGGCGATGAAATCGTCATCACCCATATGGAACACCATTCCAATATTATTCCGTGGCAGCAATTGGCGAAGGAAAAAGGCGCAGTCTTGAAGTATGTCATTTTAGAAGAAGATGGCACACTCTCTCTTGACAAAGTTCGTGAAGCTGTAACTGATCGCACTAAGATCGTCTCGATCATGTATGTATCCAATGTGCTTGGTACGATGAACCCGATCAAAGAAATTACAGAGATTGCGCATGCTCATGGCGCTGTCATGGTCGTCGATGGTGCGCAGGCTGCTCCGCACTTGAAATTGGATGTCCAGTCATTGAACTGCGATTTCCTCGCTTTTTCAGGCCATAAAATGTGCGGCCCTACGGGGATTGGTGTCCTTTATGGAAAGAAAGAGTTATTGAACGAAATGGAACCGGTTGAATTCGGTGGTGAAATGATCGATTTTGTCGGTCTATACGAATCAACGTGGAAAGAGCTTCCGTGGAAATTCGAAGGAGGCACGCCGATTATTGCAGGAGCGATTGGGCTCGGTGCTGCCATCGACTTTTTGGAAGAAATCGGTTTAGATCAAATTGAAAAGCATGAACACGAGCTTGCAGGTTATGCGATGGAGAAAATGTCTTCCATGGACGGTCTGACGATCTATGGACCGCGTGATCCTGATAAACGTGCGGGCATCGTTACATTTAATCTGGATAATGTCCACCCTCATGATCTTGCCACGGTACTTGATATGAACGGAATCGCAGTGCGGGCAGGTCATCATTGTGCACAGCCGCTTATGAAATGGCTCAAATGCTCTGCGACAGCCCGTGCAAGCTTCTATGTATACAACACGGAAGAAGATGTTGACCGACTCGTAGAAGGACTCCGTATTGCAAAGGAGTATTTCCAATAATGCCTACAAATAAATTAGACCAGCTATATCGTTCAGTAATCATGGATCATTATAAAAATCCACGGAATAAAGGTGTACTGGAAGAGAACAATATCACAATCGACATGAACAATCCGACGTGCGGAGATGTCATCCATCTGACCCTCAATGTCGAAGATGGGATTGTGCAAGATGCCAAGTTCGAAGGGGAAGGCTGTTCAATCTCCATGGCATCCGCGTCAATGATGACACAAATGATCAAGAACAAAGACATCGACACGGCTGTAAAATACGCCCAAGTGTTTTCGGACATTATGCTTGGTAAAGAAATTGATGAATCCATCGATTTGGGTGATCTCGAAGCCCTTTCCGGAGTCGCCAAATTCCCTGCGCGCATCAAGTGTGCAACACTTGCATGGAAGGCTATGGAAAAAGGTCTCGGGTCAGAAGACGAGCAATAATCCGAAAACGGTTCCCGGCGATAAGTTGCATGCCGGGCAACTAGGGTAAAGCAATACAAATGTTAGAACGGAGGAATAATGATGGCTAAGAAAATGCCTGATATTGGCGATTACAAATATGGTTTCGCGGATAAAGACGTATCTGTTTTCCGTTCGGAGCGTGGGTTGACACGTGAAATAGTTGAAGAAATTTCGAGTATGAAAAATGAACCTCAATGGATGTTGGACTACCGTCTGAAATCCCTTGAAATCTTCTACAGCAAACCGATGCCTCAATGGGGCGGAGATTTAGGTTCACTGAACTTCGATGAAATCACATATTACGTAAAACCTTCCGAAGCGACAGAGCGTTCGTGGGATGAAGTGCCTGAAGAAATCAAGCGCACGTTCGACAAATTAGGTATTCCTGAAGCTGAGCAAAAATACCTTGCTGGTGTTTCTGCACAGTACGAATCCGAAGTTGTTTACCACAACATGAAGGAAGAGCTCACAGATATGGGCATCGTCTTCAAAGATACAGACTCAGCATTGCGTGAAAACGAAGAGTTGTTCAAAAAATATTGGGGAACAGTCATTCCGAACACAGATAACAAGTTCGCTGCACTGAACTCCGCTGTATGGTCTGGTGGTTCATTCATCTATGTACCGCCTGGCATCAAACTGGACACACCGCTTCAAGCTTACTTCCGTATCAACTCGGAAAACATGGGGCAATTCGAACGTACGCTGATCGTTGTAGACGAAGGCGCAAGCGTCCACTATGTTGAAGGATGTACTGCACCTGTTTACACAACGAACTCACTCCACAGTGCGGTCGTTGAAATTATCATTAAAAAAGATGCGTACTGCCGTTACACAACGATTCAAAACTGGGCAAACAACGTTTACAACCTAGTTACGAAGCGTGCAGTATGTGAAGCGAACGCAACAATGGAATGGGTCGACGGTAACATCGGTTCGAAGCTGACGATGAAATACCCTGCATGTATCCTTAAAGGTGAAGGTGCACGTGGTATGACATTGTCCATCGCTTTGGCTGGTAAAGGGCAGCACCAAGATGCAGGAGCAAAAATGATGCACTTGGCGCCGAACACGTCATCCACAATCGTTTCGAAATCGATTTCCCAACACGGTGGTAAAGTTACGTACCGTGGGATCGTCCACTTCGGCCGCCGTGCAGACGGTGCACGTGCGAATATCGAATGTGACACGCTCATCATGGATAAACTATCGACGTCCGATACGATTCCATACAACGAAATCTTCAATGACAACATTTCACTCGAGCACGAAGCGAAAGTTTCGAAAGTCTCGGAAGAGCAGCTCTTCTACTTGATGAGCCGCGGAATTCCTGAGCTTGAAGCGACTGAAATGATCGTTATGGGCTTCATCGAGCCATTCACGAAAGAATTGCCGATGGAATACGCAGTCGAAATGAACCGCTTGATTCGCTTTGAAATGGAAGGTTCAATCGGTTAATATAGCAACAAGAAAAACCGCCTCATTGCAGGCGGTTTTTTCTATTTTCAAATCCTGCGCTCATAACAAGCCGCATCGCGCTCATAACCTGCAGTTTCGCGCTCATAACCTGCAGTTTCGCGCTCATAACCTGCAGTATCGCGCCCATAACATGCAGCATCGCGCCCATAACATGCGGCATCGCGCCCATAACATTCGGCATCGCGCCCATAACATGCGGCATCACGCCCATAACATGCGGCATCGCGCTCATAACATGCGGCATCGCGCTCGTAAACCCGGCCCCCGCGCTCATAACTTCTCCTTCCGCGCTTAAAGCCATGATGCAAAATGGCGGAATCCCCTCATCGACATATGATATGATGACATTATTCATCTACGAACCGGAAAGAGGGATCATATGATACACGTCGGATTGACAGGATGGGGCGACCATCCGGATGTCTATTCCCCAACTTCCAAAAAAAATGAGAAATTGATCGATTACAGCTCCCACTTTCCAATAGTTGAGCTGGACGCATCCTTTTATGCAATCCAGCCGGAGCGTAATATCCAAAAGTGGATTGCCGAAACACCAGATGACTTTCAATTCATCGTAAAAGCGTATCAAGGAATGACAGGCCATCAACGAGGAAAGCTGCCGTATTCATCTCCTGAAGAAATGTTCCAGCAGTTCAAGCTTTCCATCGATCCGATGCGGACCGCCGGGAAGCTTGCTATGATTCTCGTTCAATTTCCGCCTTGGTTTGATTGCAAAAAGGAAAACGTGGACCAAATCAGATATATAAGAAGTCAGCTCGATGGCTATGACGTGGCGATCGAGTTCCGCCATCAATCCTGGTACGCTCCCTCTATGCAGGAAAAGACACTTTCATTCCTTAAGGAGCTGGATTTCATTCACACCGTCTGTGACGAGCCGCAAGCTGGCGTAGGAAGTGTCCCGCTCGTTGCTGAACCAACACGAAGCGATAAGGTGTTTGTCCGCCTGCACGGTAGGAATGTAAATGGCTGGCGAAATACGACTGGTGACAATGAAGCATGGCGCAAAGTCCGTTATCTCTATAATTATTCAGACGGAGATCTAGAAGAAATCCGTCAGGCGACCCGAAAACTGGAGAGCGAAGCGGAGAACGTATTTGTCATTTTTAATAATAATTCTGGTGGCCATGCAGCTGAGAACGCAAAACGCTATCAAAAAATGATGGGCATTAACTTCCAGGCACTCGCACCTAAGCAGCTTGACTTTTTTGAGGAGGGGTAATAATGGCGTTTCTGTTGTTAGCAATTATTGGTGCAATATCCGGCGTAATGGGATCCATCGTCGGACTCGGAGGCGGAACGATTCTCGTACCGCTGACACTATTGGTTGGCATCAATTTTGGGTGGATTCCGGGCATCACTCCTCAAAGCGTAGTAGGGATTTCCGTTATCATGATGATCTTTAACGGCCTATCTTCCACTATTTCGCATATGAAAGTGAAAACCGTGGACTACCGAACCGGATGGATCTTCTTCGCAGGCTCCATACCAGGGATGATTCTCGGGGCATTTGTGAATAAAGGAATGGATTTACCATCCTTTAATTTATATTTCGGCATACTACTCATTGTCCTTTCCATTCTTTTGCTTGCACGCAAGTATCTAAAACCGATCCAATGGTTTGTCGAGCACGGCAAGCCAAGGACATTTATCGACACGCAAGGCGAGTCGCATGTATATGGGTATCCGGTATGGTTTGCACTCATATTGACATTCATCATCGGATTCACATCCGGCCTTTTCGGAATCGGAGGAGGAACAATGATTGTGCCTGCACTAATCTTGCTGTTCCTATTTCCGCCGCATGTTGCTGTCGGTACATCGATGTTCATAGTATTCCTATCAGCCATCGTCAATTCGATCACGCATATCTCTCTAGGGCATGTCCCTTGGCTATATGCACTTTCTGTCATTCCCGGAGCTTATATCGGCGGTATGATCGGAACGATGCTTAACAGGAAGATGAGCTCGGAAACATTGGTCCTCGTACTTCGGATCATGCTGTTACTATTCGGAATTAGGTCAATCATTGAGGGGATTTGGGGTTGAGCCATGCAACGCAATGTAGAAACGATCCATATCTATCATACGAATGATATCCATAGCCACTTCGATAGTTGGCCGAAGATTAGCAGATATTTCCACTCACAGAGACAGCTGCACAATTCCACACGGGAAACCTGCTTCATTTTCGACATCGGTGACCATGTCGACCGCTCCCATCCTTTCACAGAAGGGACATCGGGCAAGGGCAATGTCGCATTGTTGAACAGGGCAGGTTACGATGCAGTGACAATCGGCAATAATGAAGGAATTACTATGTCCAAAAGAGCGTTGAGCTCCCTTTACGAAGGCGCTGATTTCGATGTCATCCTTTGCAATTTATCGGAGACGGATGGTTCTCCTCCAAAATGGCTGAAGCCTTACAAGATATACAAAACAGCTAATGGGCTTAGGATCGGGGTCATAGGCGCTACGGCAATGTATACGGGATTTTATACGAAGTTAGGTTGGCATATCGGAGAACCGAGGCAATTAGTCGAAAGTGTGGCCGAACAAATCCGGCGTAGCACGGACATCATTGTCTGCCTATCGCATTTAGGTGTGAATGAAGACAGGCGTCTTGCTGAAGAAAGCGACCTGATTGACGTCATTTTAGGAGGGCATACTCATCATTTATTCCCTGAAGGTGAAATGGTAAATGACACCTTATTGGCTGCTACAGGGAAGTTCGGAGAGTATGTCGGGCATGTTGAAATCCAGTTCGATGCAAACGAGAAAAAGGTCATCGAAAAAAAAGCGGAAGTTATTCATGTGAGCGGGCTGGAAAGCCGGGAAGAGGACGTACAGGAAGTGAAAGACCTTATTCAGGCTGGGAATGAAGCGTTGAAGGAAAACGTCTTCTATACAAAGATGCCCTTAAAGCAACAGCTCTTCATGGATAGCCCGATGTCTTCATTCTTCGGAAGGGCGATTATTGAGTACACGGGTGCGGACTGTGCGATGTTCAATGCAGGGATATTCCTAGGGAGCCTCGAAAAGGGCTGGGTGACAAAACGCATGGTGCATGCCTTGCTGCCGCATCCGATAAATCCTTGTACGGTTACGTTGGATGGGGCAGACCTGCTGGAGGTTCATAGGCTGTCCAGCAATGAAACATGGCCGGAAACGGAAATTAAAGGTCTCGGCTTTCGCGGCACGTACATGGGGAAAATGATTTTTGAGAGGCTCTTCCGGACAGACGATGGGGAATTATTTGCCGGGAATCGAAAAGTGGAAGTTGGAAAAACGTACAAGGTGGCAACTCTGGATATGTTCACATTCGGATTCTTTTTTCCGTCTTTACAACAGGCAAAGATAGAATACCATATGCCCGAACTGATTCGTGATGTTTTCATCTGGTACGGAATGAAAAGAGACAGCCGAACTGATCTGGATGTGAGAAGCCCACATTCTAATCAAGAATGAACGGCCCCGTTCCTGCATAATATTAGGCAGGAGGGGTCGTTTTGAGATTTTATGGGCAACCGTCTCGAAATTATAAAAAAAGGAATCGGCATCGCGGTTCCAATCATAATGGCAGACCTCGCCGAAAGCGTCGTTTATTGCCACTCATCTTCCCGGCGATTTTAGTGACAATCGCTCTTTTTCTATATTTTGTAAACTCAAAGCTCACTCCGATTTATCTCTCCTATGCGGAAGTTGAAACGGAGAGGATTGCAGCGCATGTCATCACACAGGCAATCAAATCAAGATCTACCGAAATATATGATGTGAATGATATCATCGAAAATGTGCCGAGTGGTTCACCTGGAATGGTTACAAATACGATGAATGCTGAAATCATCAATAAAACAAGGGCGGAAATCCATAGTCTTATAGAGGCATATCTCAAAATGGCTGAAAGCGGGAACTTGGAAATGCTTCCGCTCAGTGAAGACATCGAATATGATCCCGAAGCGATGGAAAAAGGAGGGGGCGTCGTCTTCTTCGTGCCGATGGGGCAAGCGACGGGTCTTCCATTAATCGGGAACTTCGGCCCTAAAATCCCGATACGTTTCCACGTTATCGGGGAAGCACAGACGACTGTCGAGACAGGCATCACTGAGTTCGGCATTAATAACGCGATGATTGAAGTGAATATATTGGTGACTGTCAATGTCCAGATAATCGTCCCGCTTGCAACGCAGAGAAGCGTCGTGGAACAGCGGATACCTGTAGCTATCGGATTGATCCAGAGCCCAATTCCTCAAATCTATAACGGGGGCGGAAACAATCCTCCGCAAATTGAAGTTCCATTCACGCCTGGCAATCAATAATAGCCCTTGAAATATAGAGAAATTGTGTTATGCTAGGATAACAAAGAGGAACACCGATTAGGTAGAGGCTGCAAGGCTTATTAGTAATGGACGCGAGATTGGCATCGTAGACCGCCCGTGAAAGGAAGTTTTGCCGAAGCTTGGAATGGAACGCCAACCATCCATGCTGGGGTCATTCCGAATAGGAATGACACTGTCATGCAATTAGTGCATGATGAGCTACAGATCGTACGTAGATAAAACATCTTAGATTATCTTACAAACGACCGTAGAATAAGCCGACACCTGATGCACATCCTAGTGCAATGGGTGTCGGTTTTTTTCCTTTGTTTTCACCTATAGTTCTTCAATCAAATATTGGAGGAATGTTTTTATGATAGGCACTTGGGTTTCAATTTTGCCGCCAATCGTGGCAATTGTTATGGTGTTAGTGACAAAGAGGGTACTATTATCACTCGGATCGGGAATTGTAACAGCTGCCTTATTGGTCGCGAGTTTTTCCCCGGTCGATACGTTGCAAAATCTTTGGACAGGCATGATCGTCTCCTTCTGGTCTGAAGGGGAATTGAATACGTATAATATTTTCATCATGGTATTCATTTTATTATTGGGTGTCATTACGGCATTTGTCAGTTTGTCAGGCGGAAGCAGGGCTTTTGCGGATTGGGCAGTCAAACGCATTAAAACGAGACGCGGCGCGAAGCTCCTGACCGTATTGCTCGGAATCCTCATATTTGTGGATGACTACTTCAATTCATTGGCTGTCGGGCAAATTGCGCGGCCGATTACAGATCAGCATCGCATTTCCAGAGCGAAATTGGCATATTTCATCGATTCCACATCCGCTCCGATTTGCGTTATCTCCCCGATTTCAAGCTGGGGCGCATTTCTCATCGGACAATTGGCTCTCATTTTTGGTACGTCTGCCGCAATCAGTTACTCGCCATTATCCGCATTTCTCATGATGGCACCGATGAACTTTTACGTCATCGCAACGTTGGCAATGGTGTTTTTCTTTGCTTGGACGAATATCGATTATTTTGAAATGAAAAGACATGAAACGCGTGCTCAAGAAACAGGGGAGCTTTTCGATCCGAATAAAGAGATTCCGGGCCAATTGAAAGAGGATTTCCCGATTCACTCCTATGGCCGTGTCATCGATTTGATTGCGCCGATCATAACACTTGTCATCGTTACATTAGGGATGATGATTTGGACGGGCTATCGCATTGGCGGCTCGGCGAGCATTTGGACCATTTTCGAAAACACGGATGTACCAATGTCATTGATGGTAGGCGGTCTAGCAGGAACAGTATTGGCAGCTGTCCTCTATATTTCACAAATGGGCAAAAACGAGACTGCTTCGTATAACCTTGTAGGCAAAGCATTCATCAGTGGTGTCAGCGCAATGATGCCGGCGATTCTCATCTTGATTTTTGCATGGGGGTTGACGCATTTGATCGGTGTCCTGGAAACAGGGCCGTTCCTATCAAGTGTCGTGGAACAGTCAAATGTACCTGTCAACTTCCTTCCGGTCATTATGTTTGTCCTCGCAGGTTTGATGGCATTTTCGACAGGGACATCTTGGGGCTCTTTCGGAATCCTGCTTCCGATTGCAGGAACGATTATGATCAATGCCGAGCCTGAACTTCTGCTTCCTGCATTGTCGGCAGTATTGGCAGGGGCTGTTTTCGGGGATCACTGCTCACCGATTTCCGATACGACGATCCTATCATCTACCGGTGCGGGATCCAATCACATTGATCACGTCTCGACGCAGCTCCCTTATGCATTGATTTCAGCAGGTATTGCGACGATCGGCTATATTATTCTTGGGCTTACAGGATCGGTTTGGATCGGACTTGCAGCAGTCATCGTTCTAATCGCTGGATTGTTTGCAGTATGGACTTCAAAACGGAATAAAGCAGAAGTGAGGGCTACTTCCTACTGACTTATATGAACTGTCACATCCGCCGGGCACCCGGCAGATGTGGCTTTTTTTTGTGGATGAAGCATAAAGCGGCATCCCAAATCATAAATTTCCACTACCGGTGCACTCCCAGATTCCTGCGATGAAGAGAAAACCCATACAATGAAATGGATATTTATTCAATAAAAAACATTTTGACAATAGATACTAAGACGGATATACTAGTTCTAAGATTATATAATAATCTGAAAATGGTAAATTATTAACAGAGTAAAGGGAGAGGGGAATTTTAATGGAACAGCGTTCGCAATGGGGGACCCGCGCCGGCTTTATATTAGCGGCTGTCGGATCGGCTGTCGGCTTAGGAAACATCTGGCGTTTTCCATACGTCGCGTATGAAAACGGCGGAGGGGCATTTTTTATTCCATACTTATTTGCACTTCTGACAGCAGGGATCCCGATTCTTATCATGGAATTCACGATAGGTCATAAGTATCGTGGTTCTGCGCCACTATCTTTCTTTCGTATGAAAGGAAAAGGGGCCGAATGGTTGGGATGGTGGGGCATATTCGTCTCGTTCGTCATTTCGACGTATTATGCAGTCATTATCGCTTGGGCGATGAAGTACACGATCTATTCCTTCAATATGGCATGGGGGGATGATACAGGAGGATTCCTGTTCGGGAGCGTACTGAACTTGGCGGATACTCCAGGAGAAGTCGGTGGGCTTGTGCCAGGCGTACTTATTCCGCTTGTCCTCGTTTGGGCAATCGCATTCATCATTTTATTAGCAGGAGTTAAACGAGGAATTGAATTGGCGAACAGGATTTTCATTCCGACGCTTGTCGTTGTGTTCCTTCTCGTCGTCATTCGGGCAGTTACTCTTGACGGGGCGCTGCTCGGTCTGGATGCATTCTTTAAACCGGATTTGAGCAAGTTGGCAAATTCACAAGTATGGGTAGCGGCATATGGACATATTTTCTTCAGTCTATCGATTGCCTTTGCCATTATGATCACATACTCCAGTTACTTGCCGAAGAAGTCGGATATTACAAATAACGCATTCATCACTGGATTTGCAAACTCAGGATTCGAATTGCTTGCGGGTATCGGAGTGTTCGCGGCGCTAGGCTTCATGGCGACACAGGCAGGTACGTCGGTCTCCGAAGTTGCTTCTGCGGGTGTTGGACTCGCGTTTGTCGTATTCCCGAAAATCATTAATGAAATGCCGGGAATGAATGGACTATTCGGAGCTTTGTTCTTCCTATCGCTCGTCTTGGCGGGTCTCACATCGCTCATCTCGATCTGTGAGACGTATATCGCGGGGATTTCAGAGAAATTCAACATCTCGCGTACGAAGTCCGTCCTTTTCGGTGTAGGCCTTGCAGCAGTCATCTCCTTGCTGTTTGCTACACGCGGCGGCTTGTATTTCCTAGACGTTGCCGACTACTTCATTAACCAGTTCGGTGTAGCTGCAATCGGTTTGGTCGAAGTCTTCCTTATTGTATGGGTCTTCAAGAAACTTCGTGTATTCGAAGACCATGCGAATGAAATTTCTGATATCCAAGTCGGCCCACTATGGAGAATTTGTTTGAGATTCATTACACCGATCGTCCTTGGCTATATGATGTTCGACTTGTTGCGCATCAATATTTTCAAATTGCATGAGACAGACAATGGAAACTACGAAGGGTATTCGGACGCGTTCATCATGTCTACAGGTTGGATGGTCGCATTGTTCGCCATCGTCATGGCAATCATCTTTACAGTAATGAAATGGAACAAGAAAACAACTGACTCAACAGACTTTGATAATCGATAAGGAGGATTCGCTATGAGTGGTGGAGCAATTTTTATGATGATTCTCGGAATCCTCGTCATTTGGGGTGGACTTGCGGGAAGTATATTTTGGGCAGTGTCTAAATCGAAGAGCAGAGCCTGACTCTGTTCGAATGGAATGACAAAGGAAGAAAGCGCATGCATCATAGCGCTTTCTTTTCTTATTTACACAGTAATCTCTTTGCCATCAATAGTTGTTGGAAGTCAGAATATATGATACATTGACAGAAGTGATATACTGCAAAACAAGCAAATAGGAATGGAGTCGGTTATCGTGTCATGTAGACCAGAAATAGGGAAAAAGACAGAACATGTTCGAAAGCCCGATTGGCTAAAAATAAAATTGAACACGAATGAAAACTATACGGACCTAAAAAAATTGATGCGTGAAAAGAACTTACATACCGTTTGTGAAGAAGCCCGCTGCCCGAACATCCATGAATGCTGGGGCGAACGCCGTACAGCTACATTCATGATACTTGGTGCTGTCTGTACACGTGCTTGCCGTTTCTGTGCAGTGAAAACCGGATTGCCGAACGAGCTTGACTTAGCCGAGCCGGAACGCGTTGCGGATTCCGTTGCACTCATGAACTTGAAGCATGTCGTTGTTACAGCTGTTGCAAGAGATGACTTGAAAGATGGAGGATCCACGGTGTTTGCTGAAACGATCCGTGCCATCCGCCGTAAAAACCCGTTTACGACAGTTGAAGTATTGCCGTCCGACATGGGAGGCGAGTATGATAACCTCGAGCGCTTGATGGATGCAAAACCTGATATTCTGAATCATAATATTGAAACAGTCCGCAGATTGACACCGAGGGTCCGAGCACGTGCGACCTATGATCGTTCCTTGGAGCTTCTTCTCCGAGCAAAAGAGATGTATCCGGAAATCCCGACGAAGTCCTCCTTAATGCTTGGGCTTGGCGAGACAGTAGAGGAAATCATCGAAACAATGGATGATTTACGCGCACATAAAGTGGATATCATGACAATTGGACAATACTTACAACCAACAAAAAAACATCTGAAAGTCCAAAAATACTACACACCTCAAGAATTTGGAGAGCTACGCAAAATCGCAATGTCCAAAGGGTTTTCCCATTGCGAAGCGGGTCCATTGGTACGTTCCAGTTATCATGCTGACGAACAGGTCAATGCCGCTGCAAGAGAAAAACAGCGGATTGGTGACGCAATGTTAGAAACAACGGTACAAAGCTGAAAATGGAAGTGATTAGTTTGGTAACGATAAACAATTATGAATACGAAATTCAGATAGACTATCGGGATGGTTTTAACGAGGAAGCATTGGACGCCAGGTTCAGTGACGTGCTATCGAAATACGATTATATTTTAGGTGACTGGGGTTACGGTCAGCTGCGGCTGAAAGGTTTTTATGAGGACCGCAATTCCAAGGCGACTTATGAAACGAAGATCAGCACCTTGCAGGATTACCTTTATGAATACTGCAATTTCGGATGTGCCTATTTTGTCCTCCGGAAAGTTGGCAAGGTGAAGGTGCAGCCAGTAGAGCAGGAACAGGAACAAGAATAAGTAGGATGAACCGCCTTGTACACGGGATGCTGTGGACGAGGCGGTTCATTCGTGTGCCCGTTATGATATGATGGACATGGAGTTTAGACAACCGGGAGGGAACAATCTTGTACTTTATCGATCGTCAAAAAATCAATGAAACGCTAGCTTATATGGAGAGTCTTCTCGCTTTATTCGAAGGGCATCAAAAATGGAATGAAAGTAAAATCCACGCTCTGGCACTTGAAAGGATTGCTCATACAATCGTCGAGTCTATCATTGATGTCGGTAATTCCATGATCGACGGCTTCATCATGCGTGATCCAGGAAGCTATGACGATATTATCGACATTATGGAAGATGAAAAAGTGATTTCCCCGGAAATGGCTGACCCTTTGAAAAAAGTGATCGGGCTTCGAAAAATGATCGTTCGTGAGTTTGTCGACGTGGACAGTGAGGAAATCGAAGCGGTTTTGAACGAAACGAAAGAGGAGATCAAAGCATTCCCCGAGAAGGTCAGATATTATTTGGAGAATGAACTCGGTCCTGTTTCCGCCTTCAGCCCGCTGGAGCAATAAAGAAGGACAAGAGCTAAGCAGATTGAAATAAAAAAGAACCGCACTATGAAATGCGGTTCTTTGCTGTCTTCGTCCAGCTCCGGTTGGCAGCCTCTCGGGTCGCTTCGGTCTTGAAAGAAAAGGCAAAAAGCGCCTTTTTTTCAAGCCCTCCAGCGAAAGCTGTCACGCAGAACGGCTTTTGCGAGTAAAAGCAAAGCGTTACGAGCACATCTTTGCTTTTACTGTCGAGTCTAAACGCCAGCCTCCACTTTTGATCTTAGAAAAGTGGATTTTCTTCTATGAATTGATAAATTCGTTCCGTCAATTCATCAGGAGTGTCCGCCTCGACTACCTCACCGTTGACGAGAGCATATAATCCTTCAGCACATTTTGTGCAGTAACTGAGACAGCCATATTCCAACACATCTATGTTTGGATCCCTTTCCAACGCTTCCAATGTCTTCTGTGAACCGTTAGCAAGATTGCTCATACAAAATTCCACGATCGGATTCACGACGATCACCTCACCTACTTGGCATGCTACTCCTATTTTCATCGGTCGTCAAATAGGTTGTCTTATTGTGAAACTTCTCACAAACTGTTATAATCATTGTGGGAATAAATCGGAAAATCGATAGACAAAGGAGAAAACTATGAGAAAACTAGTATTATTAGGTGCAGGCTACGGTAATATGCGCATTTTGCTTCGTCTACTCAATAAAGAATTGCCCACCGATCTGGAAATCACATTGATTGATAGAACACCTTTCCATAGTCTTAAAACAGAATTTTATGCATTAGCAGCAGGAACAGCTCCTGACTCGGATATCCGTGTCGCGCTGCCTGCACATGAAAAACTAAAAGTCGTTGAAGGGGAAATCGCACAAATCAAGTTGGAAGAGAAGGCGATTCAGCTTCGCAATGGTGAAGAAATCGCGTATGACGAGCTTGTCATCGGACTCGGTTGTGAGGACAATTACCACGATGTTCCGGGAGCGGCGGAATACACGAGCAGCATCCAGACAATCGGACAATCGAGAGCTACATACAAGCTGCTTCAAGAGCTTGGCGGGGGAGCGACTGTCGGCATCGTCGGCGCAGGCTTAAGTGGCATTGAACTCGCAAGTGAATTGCGTGAAAGCCGGCCGGACCTGAAAATTAAATTATTCGATAGGGGACCACGCATTCTGAAGGACTTTCCTGAACGGCTAAGTAACTACGTCAAAGATTGGTTCGATAAGCACGAAGTGGAAGTCGTCTCCAACTCAAACATTACAAAAGTCGAAAAGAATATCCTTTACAATCACGAGGACGAAATCCATGTCGACGCCGTCGTATGGACTGCCGGAATCCAGCCGGTCTCAATTGCACGTGAATTGGACGTGGAAATGAACAGAGGACGAATCGTGCTAAACCAATACCACCAAATTCCTGGCCATGAGAATGCATATGTCGTAGGTGACATCGCCGACCTTCCTCACGCTCCGAGCGCCCAGCTTGCAGAGGAACAGGCGGAACAGATCGTCAAAGTGCTTCGCCACGTATGGAATAACGAACCATTGCCGCAAGAGATGCCCGAAATCAAGCTTAAAGGCTTCATGGGCTCCTTAGGAAAGAAACAAGGCTTCGCCTACTTGGCAGACCGCACTGTTACAGGGCGGATTGCAAGATTGCTGAAGTCGGGTGTGCTTTGGATGTACAAATGGCATAATGGGTAATAGTAAAAGGGACTGTCCAGATAGTTGGTGATAATCAACTTTCTGAACAGTCCCTTTTTAGAGGATTAAAAAGATACATATGACAATAGGGGCCTAACCTATAACTCTGACGTTGCTTTCCGTGGGTGTTGCCTTGACTCCTCGGATGCCGCTCCCAACGCTTTCGCTATTGGTCGCAAAAGACGTTCTTCGTGCCGGCTTTTCCCCCAATACTATTTATAATATCTAATGCAATGGAAAAAACATAAAAACTATTAAACCTCATCCCAAAAGTCGTTCTCGTGCACAATGATTATTGATGAGCCGTTTTTTCGAAGATCAACTGCTTTTTCTACCTTTCTTCCATAACAAGAAAACGCCCAACAAGGATTTCCGTCATTACCTACTATTAAATAGTTGGTTTTTAGGGTGATATTGTTATTAAATATTCCACCCTTGTTAGTTATAATTTCTGCAATTTCTTTGCGGTTTGTTCTACCTGATTTACCGGTGAAAGAAAAGTTCTTATTTTCAAATATGATATCAGGGCATACTGCACAAATGCCTCCAATTGAATATTGACTTTGTAATTCTGTTATTTCAAATGAATTGACATTAACAGATGTACGTGTGTCAATGAAGTTACCAAAATAAGCTTTCAGCATGTTTTTTTCATCTTCACTGATTATGCCATCCCTTCTAATTGAGATTAGCAGGCTATAAATCTCATCAAATGGATAGAATCCTTTAAGAAAATCACGTGAATCCATCCAGTTATACAACTGATTGATTTCATCTTCAAGCAATACATTATCAGCCATTATCCCGTGTATAATGCCTTGTAATTGCTGAAGAGATGAAGTGACAATATCATAGTACGTATTAAAGCCTTCATGATGTACAACATTTTTGCAAAGCCATAAAATATCTTGGATTTCTTCTTCGGTCAATATTTCATCACTTAAAGCGTTATCAATTAACGGAATGATCTCTGAAAACGGAAATTTTTTTTGAAACCTTCTGTGAAGATTGCACCAGTTAATAATTTCGGATAACTCCTGTTGGTTCACGATATTATCAAATTGAATACCTTGCAACATTCCTATCAATGAATTTACCGCTTTATGAACTTCTGCGGGAGCGGTAAATACACGATAGTCATCAACTTCCTGATAGTCCTTTGTCATGAATATCCCCCTCTAATAGTTTTTTCACAGATTCCAAAACGAAATACTTTGCTTAATTACTACATCCTATTGAAGAAGTCCACATGTTTGCACCGTATTATCAATTAACATAATTATACAACATAAATAAGTAATTGCATTAACTTTCCGACAAATTAATCAATTAGTTGCTGTGTCTAAATTCGTGAAAGGATATTTGAGTGCTGTCACAATATTATTAGGAAAACTGAAATTCTTATTATGACTGCTAGAAGTTGAATAAAGGTCTTTTAACAACTGATCGTGGGAGAAATCTATTGCTGCAAGGAGCTTTAAGTAAGGAGATTTTGAGGGGAATCTACAATTCTATATTGATCTACTTAATTCACTCCATTCCATTCACCTAAATCGTTATTAAGTGGTGCCGTTGATTGGAGTGAAGGGCGACGACTCCTGCGGGAAAGCGAGACAGGGGAGACCCCGGAGGGAGCAAAGCGACTGAGGAGGCTCACCGCTCGCCCGCGGAAAGCGTTCGCCTGTAACGGAAATCAACATTTTCATTTTTATTATAGAAGAAAAAATTCAATTACCTGAATTACTCAGTTTGTCTACAGTCTAAAAAAACCTTTTCCATAACAAGCGGAAAAGGTTTTTTTGGTTCTCAGTTAACTTGCTTTATTATCAATAATAACATTACGCTGGAATAAATCCGTGCTTTTCAAGCTCATTGAATACCGGCTTCAATTGGATATAACCTTCGCCGATCACTTCATCCTCAATAATGACAAGCGGATAGAAATATTCATCATTCCTCACTTGCTCCGCAATGCCTTTTTGTTTAGGATCGATAATGTCCGATTCGATATCAATATATTCAATGTCAATAGATTGCCCCGGATATTTCCTGCCAATTGCTGCCTGAAGCCACTCGTATGTATCCTTTGAAGAAGGCGCGTTCACACAGCTCGCGCAAATAATATCTGCCCCATATATTTCTATTTTCACATTGTTCTTCTCCATAATTACAACCCCTCCGATTCTCTATTGGATTTTTTCTTCAATCCAGTTTATAATAAGTATAATGAAAGGAGAGAAATAATACAATGACAGATACAGCTATGATGGAACCCGTACAAGAAGTTTTAAATAAATTGCGCCCATTCCTCCTGCGCGATGGAGGAGACTGTGAGTTAGTCGATATCGAAGAGGGAGTTGTTAAGCTCCGCCTATTAGGTGCATGCGGTACATGCCCGAGTTCGACAATCACGTTGAAAGCAGGTATTGAAAGAGCGTTGCTTGAAGAAGTGCCTGGAGTCGTGGAAGTAGAACAAGTATTCTAATTGAAAAAGGGACTGTCCAGAATGAAATTCTGTGACAGTCCCTTTTTGTTTACATTAATTAAAGGCAAGCGTCAAAAGTCGGCCGTCCCGCGTCCAAAGTAAAGCGTTCCGTACCCAAAACACTCTACCTCATTTAAAAATGAATCCTACTCTAGCGCTGCTCCCTAATTTCCTGCCATCTTTCTTTAGCCATCTCGATGATTTGCGGGTCGGTCGATGTCCTTTGGCTTTCAATAACCTTTGAAAAATTCCGGATTGCCTCTTCCTTATCACCGATTTGATGAGATAGCTCGGCCATCAAATACAATACCCTTGTCTCGGACATTTGGGTCCCTGCATGATCCCCCGCAGAATACGCTTCTGTATATAAATTACGTGATACCTTCCTGAACCGCATCCCCGAATCGATGTCGTTCTTGTCATCATAAAGCCAGGCGATTCGCAGCATGATGCCCGCCATCGTCAATGATTTTTCCTTTTTTACACTTGCACTTACGTATGCTAGTTTATAAGTTTCAATTGCCTCATCGATCGTCCGTTCATCCCCGAAGGATCTACCGCTCCAGAGGGATGTAATCTTTTGAGCGATTTCCTCTTTCACACCAGGTGCGAAATAACTGGAAAACTCATCGGTGAAGGCAAATCCACAGGAGGGGCAAACAGCCACATTATATAAAATCGGATTGATGTTTGAATCCGAATATACAGGTTTAAAGTCACTTTCATGCTTAGAGACACGGACGAAGCGTGAACGGATTTTTGTTGTAGTGAATTTCTCCTTACAGTTCTCGCATTCGATTTTCTTGGCATAAGTCGCACTTACTTCCATTCATCATCACCCTTTCGCACTATGTAATTCATTATACATCATCTTCATTTAATTGGAGTGAAGATAATTGCGTAAATGGTGAAATCATTGATATGATAGAGGAAAAGCGGGAAGGTGGATGTAAATGAAACAACATGTTGAAATTACTGAAGCTGCAGCATTTCATGTGAAAGAAATGATGATTCATAATGGTGAAGAAGGTTCATTCCTTCGCGTTGCAGTGAACGGCGGAGGTTGCAGCGGATTGACATATGGCTTAGGATTTGAAGAAGCAGCGTCCGAGGATGATTATCTTTTATCCCAGCATGGCATTCAGATCGTCGTTTCAAAAGACGATGCAGGAATCCTCGACGGGACCAAGGTCGATTATAAGGAGTCCTTGATGGGCGGTGGCTTCACAATTGAAAACCCTAATGCCATCGCATCATGCGGCTGCGGAACTTCATTTAGGACTGCCAAGAAAGTCGGTACCCCGGAAGTTTGCGAATAATATCCTTTAATTACTGCTAATGAGGACGTATTACTTATGATCCCTTTTCCAACCAGATGCTCCTTTCGGCTTCACTTGGTTGGGAAGGGTTTTATTGTTATATTCGAATTAATGATTTAAATCATTATGATGTTGAAAAGGCTTAGTAAAAAGGCTACTATTGAATAGTAGAAGTTTGTCGAATAAAGGCAAATGCCAGGACTGGGCAAATCGTCTCATATACCGATTTTAAACGGACCCGGCACATAATAAAACAAAGGTGGTTTCGATTTTCGTGAAAAGACCGACAATCTTAGTATTAGGTGCGGGTTACGGCGGTTTATCCACAGTCGTCAACTTGCAAAAATCAATTGGCACTGATGAAGCTGATATTGTGCTGATTAACAAAAATGAATATCATTACGAGTCGACTTGGCTACATGAAGCGGCTGCAGGAACATTATCGCCTGAACAAGTTCGTTATGATATCAAAGATGTCATTAACGAAGGAAAAGTGAAATTCGTTCAAGCTGAAGTTCAAGCAATCGATATCCAAGGTAAAGTCGTCACTTCTAATGTCGGTACACATACGTACGACTACCTTGTTATTGCACTAGGCTTCGAAGGTGAAACGTTCGGCATTCCTGGATTGGACAAGTATGCTTTGTCTATCGCTAACGTCAAAGCTGCACGTCAAATCCGTGAACATATTGAATATCAATTTGCCACATGGTCGCTTGAAGAAGAAAAGGACGATAGCCGTTTGACAATCATCGTCGGCGGAGCAGGTTTCACAGGAATTGAATTCCTTGGGGAACTTGGAAACCGTGTACCTGAACTTTGCAAAGAGTTCGATGTACCACAGGAAAAAGTTCGTGTCATCTGTGTAGAAGCAGCTCCAATGGTGCTTCCAGGATTCGATCCGGAATTGGTTGACTATGCGGTAAGACAATTGAAGTCTAAAGGAATTGAATTCTCAATCGGTACTCCGGTAGTAGAAGCGACTCCTGAAGGCGTTAACGTTAAAAAAGGCGAAGATGAGTTTGAATTCATCAAAGCCGGTACTGTCGTATGGGCTGCTGGAGTTCGAGGCAACCGCTTGATCGAACAAACTGGCATCGAAAACATGCGTGCACGTGTTAAAGTTGAAAAAGATCTTCGTGCTCCTGGCCATGCTGACGTATTCATCGTTGGTGACTGCGCATTGATGATCAATGAAGAAACAAACCGTCCATATCCACCAACAGCTCAAATTGCTATGCAGCAAGGTGATATGTGTGCGAACAACTTGATCGCATTGATGAAGGGCAACCCGACATCCGAATTCGTGCCGGATATTAAAGGTGCTATCGCATCCCTTGGTGATGACGATGCAATCGGTGTCGCTTTCGGTAAGAAACTGATGGGTAAAAAAGCATCATTCATGAAGAAGATGGTTGATAACCGTTCCCTTTATATGATCGGTGGATTAGGCCTTACTATTAAAAAAGGTAAGTTCAACTTACTTAAATAAGAGCTGCAATCATAAGATACTAAACACCCGCCTATTCAGTGGCGGGTGTTTTTTTAGGGGGGATAGTGTGGCGAATAAAAAACGCGGAAATGTATGGCTCGGTGCAGCGGGTATTGTCATGAACAGCAAAGGCGAATGGCTCGTCGTCAAAAAAACATACAGCGGGTTGAAAGGAATGTGGTCATTGCCAGCGGGTTTCGTGGAAGGGAATGAAACAGCGGACCAGGCAGCAATCCGGGAGGTGAAAGAAGAAACTGGGCTTGATTGTAAACTGGAAGGGATGGTTGGATTCCGTACAGGTATCCTGAAAGGGGAAGTCAGTGATAATTTGGCGTTATTCTTATTGCGTCCTGAACAGGAAAACCAGCTTTTAACGCCTCAGGAGAATGAAATCTCGGAAGTCGCTTGGAAGACCCCTTATGAACTGAAGGATGATCCGAATGTATCAGCAATGATTCATGAGATTGCAGAAAGGGCTATTGAATCGGGGCTATTGCAAATGGAGCAGATGGAACCGGGAGAATGGTTTGGTTACACATCCTATAAGCTGTTTTATAAAAAATGAATAAAAGTAGTGTTCAAATTTCGACAAATCATTGAAATGGCTTTAATTTATTGAAAGCATATATCCGTTCCTGTAAAATGGTGAATGGAAAGCGGAGGTAGACAATTTGGGAACAATTTCATTGACACATGTCGTTTTATCCATAATTATTTTCATGGTCATGTTTTTCGGAATAGGCTTTTTGCTGAATATGCTACTCCGTATGACGTGGTTGATGGCAATCGTCTATCCGATCGTCGTCATTTTGATAATCGATGAAGTGGGAGTTTTTGAGTATTTTACAAACCCAGGCCATTCATTCAGCCTGCTCGGTGAAAAAATCGTCTCTCTTCATGCAGCTGATATTATCATTCTTGCAAGTGGATTAGTTGGCGCAATCATTTCAGGGTTTGTCATCAAGCTGCTAAGGAAGCAAGGGTATCAGATGTTCTAATCGCTTCAGCCGGAAAGCACGACTGAAGCAAATTAAGATGCGGAAGGCAACCTAAGATCGTCACGCCCTGATAGTGCCTTAATTTCTGCAAAGAACGCAGAAATACGGCAAATCGAACCCTACGCTGTTCGATTCGCAATTACGCCGAGGCGTAATTGATCTAACAAAGAAGAAGGTGTTCCCTGTGGGAGCACCTTCTTCTTTTTAAATCATGAAAAACGAATAAATGATGGCGGATATGAAAATGCCCGTCATTGAGCCTGCAAAGACTTCGCTAGGCTTATGGCCAAGAAGGGTTTTCAGTTCCAAGATCTTTTGTGGTCCATCTTTCTGTGGCCAGCCTTTCACCTCTGTCACGAAAGTTTGAAAGTCCACCCTCATTTGGTTGATGATCAAAGCCTGTTGCCCCGCCTGGTAACGGATTCCTGTTGCATCGAACATGACGATGACCGCGAAGATTGCAGACACCGCGAATAAAGGAGATCCAAGGCCGACTTCGTAACCGATGGCAGTCGTCAGCGCAGACACAGCAGCTGAATGGGAGCTTGGCATTCCGCCAGTGGACGTCATCAATTTCCAGTCCAATTTCTTCGTCAATAAAAAATGGATTGGAATCTTAACGAATTGAGCGAAAACAATCGCAAATAATGCCGCGAGGAGCGGAGTGTTTTGCAATATGGACATGATTCCACTCCTTTGCTAATAAAAAATCTACACATAGTATACCATATCGTCACTCAGTGAAAATCGGAAGTCCGATTTTTTTGAATGATTATTTTGGTTCGACTGTGTGTTGGTATATAATAGAGGATGTAGGAAAAGTGGGAGGTAGTCAAATGAAAACATCATTTATGGAACCTGAATTCGGTAATGTAAATTCGGAAGTGCTAGTTATAGGGGTTCCTGAGCATCCGGAAAATATCGAAGGGTGGAAAACATTCGCCGACTCATTCAGTCCGCGTCTAATGGATTGGATCAAGGCCGGTGACATTAAGACTGATTTCAAGAAAATAAGTAAGATGCCAGCACTGGAACCGCTCGGATATGAGCGCATCGTTTTCGTCGGACTCGGAGCATCAAAGAAACTGACTGAAGACCGTCTACGTCAAGTATTCGCGGCTTTAGGCAAAGAATTGAAATCATCTAAAGCGTCATCCACGGCCATTTGGACTGCTCCGTTCACAAATGAGGACCTGACTTGCGAAGATGTCGTCTTCGCGGCTGCGGAAGGGATCGGCATGGGCTATTATCAATTTGAAGGGTATAAGACTGATTCGAATGAAAAGGACGTCGCGTTGGAAACAGTGACATTTTTAACAGCTGCGGAAAAAGATGAATTGAAGGCGGCATTTGAAGTGGGATGTACATATGCAAACGCGGTGAATGAGGCGCGTACGCTTGTCAATACACCGCCGAATATTCTAACCGCAACAAAAATGGCAGACTATGCCAACGAACTAGCAGAGAAATATGATTTCGAAATTGAAATACTAGGTAAGAAAGAGATGGAAGAACTCGGTATGGGTGCAATCTTGGCGGTCAACAAAGGCTCCGTCGAAGAGCCCCGTCTCATTGTGCTGAAATATGCCGGGACAGAGCAATGGGAAGACGTCATTGGTCTCGTAGGCAAGGGCGTCACGTACGATACAGGCGGCTACTCATTGAAACCCCGCGAAGGAATGGTCGGCATGAAAGGCGACATGGGCGGGGCAGCAGCAGTGCTTGGTGCGATGAGCATCATCGGCGAACTGCGTCCAGCGAAAAACGTCATCGCGGTCATCGGAGCGACGGACAATATGGTTTCAGGCGAAGCGTTTAAGCCGGACGATGTCATTACTTCATTGAGCGGGAAGACAATCGAAGTGTTGAACACAGACGCTGAAGGTAGGCTCGTCCTTGCCGACGCAGTTACGTACGCCAAGCAATCCGGCGCTAACTACCTGATTGATGTGGCAACGCTGACAGGAGGCGTCATCGTCGCGTTAGGAAATGATAAAACCGGCGCTTTGACAAATGATGAAGCATTCTTTGAAGAGTTCATGCAAGCTTCATTGGAAACTGGTGAATTCGTATGGAGACTGCCGCTTACGGAAAGCGATAAGAAACGGATTCGGAAAAGCGACGTCGCTGATTTGAACAACTCTCCGGGCCGTGACGGCCATATGATCTTCGGAGGTGGGTTTGTCGGTGAATTCGCGGAAAGCACTCCATGGATCCATCTCGATATCGCAGGCACGTCTGACGCATCTGCAGCCCATGACCTTGGTCCAAAAGGGGCGACAGGTGTCATGGTCCGTACACTTGCTACGCTTGTTGAACGTATGGCGGATGCAGAGCCGACTCATTAAAAATAATTACTAACAACCTAGACGCTATGACCAGGCGTTATTGATCCGGTTCATGGGCATCCGTCCCTCCTCACTTAGCCCTTCACGAATAGGATAAGTGAGAAAGGGGGATATAAATGGTTCGTTTTGATAATAGGTACCGCCGTTTTGACAGACGGCATGACGGGTTTGGATTTGGAGTAGGGGGGCCTTTTCTAGGAGGCTTGGTTGGCAGCTTTCTTGGGAATGCTTTATTCCCGCCTTATTATCCTTATAACTATCAGTATGGATATCCATACAATTACTACCCTTATGGTTATGGGTATCCTCCGTACTACAATTATCCACCATACAGATACCCTTATTAAAAAAACACACTCGGATTCCTCATTGGAATACCGAGTGTGTTTTTTAATCTTTTAGCCTTTTCATATTTTGCTCTCTCGCCTCATTGACAGCTTCCTTCAAATCATCTCCGACAGTCAAATCAGTTGGCTTGACTCCTGACATATAGGCGGCACGACCCATCAAATGGCCACCGATCGGTGAAGTGATGAATAAGAAAACGATTCCAAGAAGCAGGGAGATGCTGAAATGGTCCTCTTTCAACCAGAAATGAAAGAACACGCCGAGCAAAATACTTAGAACACCTAGCGTAGCACTTTTCGATGCTGCGTGTGCACGCGTATAAACGTCGGGCAATCGTAAAATACCGATCATCGTCACAAAGGTGAAAATGAGACCAACGAGAATCGACGTTACAATTAAGATATTAGCGATTACGGTCACGTTCAATGATCTCTCCTTTCTCAATGAACTTGGAGAATGACACGGTACCGATGAACGACATGATTGCAATCAGTAAAATGACATCAATGAAAAAGGCGGTGTCGAATAGAATCGAAATAAGTGCGATTGCCGAAATGAGCATGACACCTATTCCGTCAAGTGCGATGAGCCGATCAGGCACAGAAGGTCCGCGGAATACACGGAACATGATGCCAATCATCGACAATACGACGAGGATCAAGGATACCCATATGAACGTCATCATGCTCGGCTCACCTCCATAATCGCTTTTTCAAATGAATTTTTTATCGAATCAATCGCCTCGTCTACATCATCTACATCGATTGCGTGGATGTATAAAGTCCGTTGATCGTCGGATACATGAAGTACAATCGTTCCAGGCGTCAATGTGATCAAACTTGATAAAAGTGTAATTTCCCAATCTTGCTCCAGCTCGGTCGGCATTGCGAAAATCATCGGCTGGAGCTTTAGTTTAGGACGAATGACAAGCATCAAAACAGAAATATTTGAAAGCGTCAATTCTTTGAAGAAGAGGAGCGTCAATTTAACGGCCGCCCATAGACGCCAAATATAAAGCCTTGATGTGAAAAAGCGTCTCGTAATGATAATCAAGATCAATCCGATCAAGTATCCAATGATAAAAGTTGACGCAGTCAATGAGGAGTTCATGAACATCCAAATGACAGCGATAAAAAAGTTCAATAGTATTTGAAAGGCCATCGACATCTACTCCTTACTTTAACACCGCATCAATATAGATGGATGGTTGTAGTAATACGTCCGTGGCGTCTGTCACGTATGGTATGAGCCATTCTGTGCCGACCCCGTAAAGGACCGATAGGACGACTAGCACGATTGTCGGAAGCATCATGCGTGCGTAAGGCTTCCTTTTCGTTTTAGGCAGTTCCATTGGCTCTCCCCAGAACGCATAGATGAAAATCCGGATTACGGAGAGCAGCACGATCAAGCTGGACGCGAGGATAATGATGCTTCCCCAAACATTGCCCGCTTCAAATGCACCTTGTGCAATGAGCAATTTGCCGATGAAACCACTTAACGGCGGAATGCCTGCCAACCCGAAGGCGGCAATCAAGTAGAACCATCCAAGCGGGGCATGGGTTTTCATCAATCCACCCATTTTCCGCAAATTCGACGTACCGGTGACATAAATGATGATGCCGATTAAAAGGAATAATGCCCCTTTTATAAGCATGTCGTGCACCAAGTAGAAAATGGCGCCTGAAATACCGGCTTCATTCATTTGAGCGGCTCCGAATAGGATGACTCCAACCGCAATGACGATGTTATAAATGATGATCTGCTTCAAATCGAAGTACGCCAATGCTCCAACGCAGCCGACGATAACCGTCAGGACAGATACAACCATTAAGATTTCATGGGTGACTCCGACATTGTGGGTGAAAAACAATGTATAGGTCCTCATAATTGCGTACACACCGACTTTTGTCAGCAACGCACCAAATAGGGCGAGCACTGGGACAGGCGGTGCTGCGTATGATCCAGGCAACCAGAAGTAGAGGGGGAATATCGCTCCTTTTACCCCAAATACGATCAGCATGAGAACTGCAATCACCGTAATGATTCCAGGTTGGCCGATTTCTGTAATTTTCACCGAAATATCAGCCATGTTCAACGTACCGACGACTGAATAAAGATAAGCAACTGTAATAACGAATAGCGCTGAAGAAACGACATTGACAAGTATGTACTTGATCGATTCACGCAACTGCTTTTTTTCGCCACCAAGGACAATCAATAAGTAAGATGCAATCAGCAACACTTCAAAAAAGACAAACATATTGAATATATCGCCTGTCGTGAAAGCACCGTTCACACCGGTCACCATGAACAGGATGGCAGGATAGTAGAAGAACCTTTCCCGCTCTTCGCCGATTGCGGTGAAGCTGTAGACAACGACGAACAATGTTATCAATAGAGTTGTCGTCACTAGCAATGCGGAGAACATGTCCGAAACCATCGATATTCCGAACGGGGCAGGCCAACTGCCGAGCGTGACAGCTAGAACCCCTTCCGACTTAACGGTTACTAGCAAGTAGAACGAAGCGATCAGGCTGATGATGACACCGACCAATGACAGCGCTCGTTGGATTCGGACATTCTCTTTAAAGAACAGCAACAGAATCGCAAAAAGGAAAGGGAGGATGATCGGTAATAAAGGTAAGTTAATCATGTTCATCATTTCCTTTCAGTTGATTCATGTCATCGGTTTTATGAACAGCATAAGCACGGTAAGCCATGACGAGCATGAAGGCTGTCACACCGAAGCTGATGACAATTGCTGTTAAAATGAGCGCTTGCGGCAGTGGATCTGCAAAGTCCGTAACGCCTTCCGAAATGACCGGCGGCGCAAGTCCTCCAAGCCCTCCCATCGTCAGGATGAGCAAATGGGCGCCATGACTTAACAAACCGGTGCCGATGATAATTTTCAATAGACTTCTCGATAGGATTAAGTAAACTGCGGCGGTGAACAACACACCGATTAAAATAGCCATTACCAATTCCATTACGAATCCCCTCCAATTGACTGGATGATTGTAATAGCCGACCCGACGACGACGAGGAATACACCCGCGTCAAACACCATCGCCGTATGAAGGGAAGTCACCCCGAATAATGGCAAGGAAAAGTCATCGAAAGCATGTGTGAAGAACGGGACATTAAAGAAGATTGAACCAGCTGCTGTCCCGAGCGCCAATAGCAAACCGATCGCAGTCATGATCGTGAAATTGAATGGCAATGCTTTCTGTACGGTATTCAAATCAAAGGCTAACAATAGGAGGACGATTGCCCCTGTTGTCAGTAAGCCGCCGACGAAACCTCCACCCGGTGTATAATGCCCTGCAAAGAAAATATGGATGGAAAAAAGGAAAATGATGAAAAATATAACTTTTGTCGTCGTCTGTAAAATGACGTCATTTGTTTTCATCTGTACTCTCCTTTCTCGCCAAACGAAGTTTAATCATTCCTAGAACGCCGATTCCTGCAATCGCAAGGACGGCAATTTCGAACAATGTATCAAAACCACGGTAGTCCACAAGGATGACGTTAACAATATTGCCTCCACCGGCCTCCGTTTCGACAGTGTCTTTGTAATATTGGGAAATGGAAGCGACAAGTTTCTGTGAATGGGAAGACAATGCAACCAGCGTCACAGTCACGCCGACTCCGAGAGCAATAATGCCGTTAACCAGCTTATTGCTTTTCGTTTCTCCATGATCGGATAGCTTTGGCAAACGTTGGAATGCCAATAGGAACAGAGCAACCGATACTGTTTCAATGACCAATTGTGTAAGTGCTAAATCTGGTGCTTTGAAAATGACGAAGAACAGTGCGACCGAGTAGCCTACTGCGCCGAGTGAAATAATCGCCCCGAGCCTCGTTTTGGAGAGCAAAACGAAAGCGACTGCTAGTAGAAGAATGACGGCATTAATTAAACCGTACACACTTATTTTTGAAAAGCTGGACATGTCCACGACAAATGCATCTTGAAGGAAGAGCATCGCTACCGTCGTAACCGACAAGAATGCGAAGATGAATAACAGATACGTACGGATGAGCCCAGTCATGTACATGCGGGATAGCCTGTTCATTCCTTTTTCACTGAAAGTCATCGTTGCGTCATATAATCCATTCAAGGACAGTGACTCAGGTTGAATACCGTAGAATTTCTGCCATTTCGACAGCGACAAGTAAAGAAGACCACCGATAAGAATGATTCCGACCGTCATCCACAGTTCTACAGATGCGAAGCCATGCCAAGCTGAAACATGAACTTCTACTTCCGAAGGGTGGGAATATTGATAAGGCTGGATTGCCATGACAGCAGGCTTAACGAGCCACTTCCCGACAACATTCGGAATGAAGAAGATCCCGACGACAAGCATTGCTAGAATCACCGGGGATATGAGCATCCCAACAGGTGCTTCATGAGGTTCGAGCGGTAACGTTTCAACTTTCCGTTTTCCGGTGAATGTCTTGAACACAAAGTAAACGCTGTAAATGAACGTGAATACACTTGCTATCCACGCAACGACAGGGAAGACGATTCCCCATGTGGCGAAATTGAATAGTTCAAATTGACGGATTGCAAGCATCGATTGTAAGAACATCTCTTTACTAAGGAATCCATTGAAAGGCGGCAAGCCCGCCATAGACATAGAACCGATGAATGCAACAGTGAAACTGACAGGCATGATGCTCATCAGGCCACCAAGCTTACGGATATCTCGCGTCCCCGTTTCATGGTCGACAATTCCCGCAATCATGAACAAGCTGCCTTTGAATGTTGCATGGTTGATCAGATGGAAAATCGCAGCGAACATTGCAAAGGAGAATAACGCTTCATCCACGTGGAATGTAATAGCACCGGCGCCTAGAAGAGACATGATCAAACCGAGCTGACTCACCGTTGAAAATGCGAGAATTGCCTTTAAATCCGTTTGTTTCACCGCAAAGAGTGAGCCCCAGAACAACGTCAGCAATCCAATACCTGTTACAAGCCAGATCCACACTTCCGACACTGCGAAAATCGGAGTGAATCGGGCAACAAGATATAATCCCGCCTTGACCATTGTTGCTGAGTGCAAGTATGCACTAACAGGTGTAGGCGCTTCCATTGCATCTGGCAACCAAATGTAAAAAGGAAATTGTGCGGATTTCGTGAAAGCTCCTAGCAAAATAAGAACAAGAGCCAAAGTGAAGTATTCATGCCCCACAAATGAGGAGGATCCGGCAATCAATTCCCGAATGGAGAACGTGCCTCCCATAATTCCTAGAAGGACGAACCCTCCAAGCATCATCAGCCCGCCGAATACAGTTACCATCATCGATTTCAATGCACCGAATCTGGAACCGTCACGGGTGAACCAATATCCAATCAATAAAAATGATGAAATGGATGTCAGCTCCCAAAACAGATAGAGCGAAATAACATTATCCGATTGGACGACCCCGAGCATTGCGCTCATAAAAAGAAGAAGATAGACGTAGAAGTTGCCTAGCTTCTCCTTGTTCTTATCCAAGTAAAAGATTGAATACAATACAACGAGTGCTCCGATCCCTGTAATCAGCAGGGAGAATAAAATACTCAACCCATCCAAATAGGATACGAATGAGATGCCAAGCGTTGGAATCCATTGTAGTTCAGATAAGGCATGTCCACCGTCCATCGTCGTTTTGATGAACGTTGTATAATAAATGAATAAAACAACGGGGACGAGTAATACGAACCAACCAGTATGTATACCTTTTATCTTTCTAAATAGGAATGGTATGAACAAGGCCGCCACGATCGGCAGGAAAATCAGTAATACGAATTCCAAAGTAATCCTCCTTCCAATGAGTAAATCATTATTATTTACATTGTTTTAAAGTATAACGTAAATTGCAAGGGCTTGCATAGGGAACAATTAGACAATCGTTGCGAAATTGGTTTCTCTTCCTATATTATAGGGAAAGATAAAATATTTACGTTCGGGGTGTCAAATTGAGAAATCCTTATCTTTATGGCTATTTGCCGTTTTTGACCATTATTCTTTTCAGTTTAACGTTCGGTGTCTATATGGTGAGTGCATCGATTGTTTTCTTCGGCCAGATCGGTCTTTATGCAGGCATGCGGGAATTTCTGACGGATACACAGCTGCGCCTTTTTCTTCTTGTCATTTATTCGCTTGCTTTTTTTATGATGTTTTCGGCGTTGAAGCTAATTGCGGAAACAATTCATGAAACAGCGATGTTGTTCTTTTCGATTGATGCGGTAGGGGAGTCGTATAGTGAAGCGAAAAGCGGTAATCTCATCTATTTTATTGGTGCGCTTGCTTCGGTAGGCGGGATACAGTCGGTGAAGATTCTGCTGGCGGTTTTCCTGTTGACGACATTTGTCTACTTTATCTTTACTATGTTCAAGTTGAGCAAGTTCATGACGATGCCGAGCATGGTAGGTTTGTTGGTTTTTGAAATTCTTGTTTGGGGCATCTTTTTAACTGGTATCATTTACATAGTGTTGAAGCTTTATAACGGGGTTCTTGCGAGTCTTCCGGTGGTATAAACTATAAATGTTGATTTCAGCTACAGGCGGACGCTTTCCGCGGGCGTCGCTTCAGCCTCCTCACTACGCTTTCGCTTTGTTGCGGGGTCTTCAGCTGACGCTTATCCCGCAGGAAAAGCCGTAACGAAGAACGGCTTTTGCGAACAAAAGCGAAGCGTTGAGAGCATATCTTTGCACTTCGCCGCCTTTCGCTTCAATCAACGGTAACAACATTGTATACAAACATCATCATTTTGGAATATATAATAATTCATTAAAAGCGCGCAGGTGTATTTTCTGGTTGCTTTGACGTTGGATGGAGGCGGGTTTGTCGTATCCGATCCATACGGCTGTTGTGTACTGATCGTTCATTCCAGCAACCCACAAGTCTTTGTAGTGGTCTGTCGTTCCTGTTTTAGCGCCTGTATACGTTGTCGTATAGCGGATTCCTTTTCCGGTCCCGTTCAATACGACGTCTTCCATTAAAGTGCGAACTGTCCCAACGGTCGAGGGGGACCAGGCTCTCACCGGTTCGTCTTTCCAGTCGTATAGCACATTCCCTTCCCGGTCCTTCACAGCTCTGATTGCGTGGGGAGTTGAATACATGCCATCAACGAAACTGGAATATGCGGAAGCGAGTTCGAGAGGTGTCACTCCTCTATGGAATCCGCCAAGAGCGGCGGGGTAGGTGTAATCCTCTTCGGTTACATTTTTAAAGCCGAAGATTGTTAAATGACTAAAAGCTTCTTTAATCCCAACTTTACGGAACAGACGCACTGCCGCTGTGTTATGACTACGTCGGAATGCTTCCTTCACGGTCGTCATCCCGTACGTATAGCCGCCAATATTCGTGGGGCAGTATGAACCGATGCAAATATTGCTGCTGTCGATTGGTGTACTCTCCTTGTAAGGTCCGCTTTCAAGATAAGGGGCGTAGACAAGCAATGGCTTTATAGCAGAGCCGGGCTGTCTGACAGCCTGGTAGGACCTGTTGAAGTCCCCTTTGCGAAAACCTTTTCCCCCGTATATACTCACAATTTCTTTCGTTGTATTATCAATCACTGCTGCACCCGCTTGTAGATCCTTCATTTTTAAGAGGGAAGACAGGGAGGTTTCATCATGTTTTTGCTTTACGGGATCCAGGGCCGTTTCAATTTGGATTCCGTCGGCGATTACATCCGCAGTCCGTTTTTTCAAAGCTACGATTTTCGATTGCCTTTCACTTTGTGTCGTTGAAGCTGCGATTGATGCCGTGAACCCTTCAGAATGACCGATTAATTCTTCCAGCTCGGCTAATACGTATGAGCTATACATGTTGAATTTATTTGCCTTGGCTTTCACATTCAACACGATCTCTTCCTGCTTCCACGTTTCGGCTTCCAGCTCCGTAATGACGCCGTTCGTTGATAGAACGGATAAGAGAAGCTCTTGCCGCTTTTTTGTTAGGTCGAAATGACGCAGTGGATTGTATTTGGAAGGATTGTTCGGGATTGCAGCAATGAATGCCATCTCCGCAGGACTTAGCTGATCAAGCGGACGATTGAAATAATAAGTGGCGGCTGCTCCGATTCCATATACTTGATTGCCGAAAAACATTTCGTTCAAATACATACCGAGGATGTCATCTTTTGACGACTGTTTTTCAAGTTCAGCCGCGTAAAGCAACTCTTTGAATTTACGTTCATATGTCTTTTCTGTCGTCAGGAACCGCATTCTGACAACTTGCTGCGTAATTGTCGAGGCTCCCTGGCTCATGTCTTCACTTCTCGCATTGATGGCGAATGCCCGAACGATAGCTGCGACATCATACCCTTTATGTTCAAAAAATCCTTGGTCCTCACTAATTAGGAATAGTTGCTGAATAAAATCGGGAATGGAATCCAACGGGAGTGGCTGTCTCCATTCCACATACTCCTCGGCAAAAATCTTGCCGTTCCGATCTGTCATTGATATTGGAATACTGATGGCTGGTTCGGTAAGTTCAATCGTTTCGCCAATTGTATTTTTCAAGACCTGCGCTTCCGACCATTCTCTGGCAACGCCTTGCTGAATGAAATAGAGCAGGGGAATCATCATTAGTATTAATAAAAAGCTCGTGAGTCTTTTCACAATAGCCCCCCTTCCTATTAAAAAATAATAGCACATTTCCGATTTGGAAATGTGCTAAATTCACATATTCGTTTGTCTGTTCTCCTCCGCTAGGAAGTCTTCAAAGTCCTGTACGGGCTTTCTTTTTGCATAATAGAGGAAACCAAATCCTATTAGGAAAAGGACTCCCGTCAAAATGAACACGGACGAAATGCCGATGAACCCACTGACAATCCCGCCGAACATCGGTCCAATAATATTGCCGAGGAAACGGAAGCTCGTATTATAACCCATCACTTCCCCTTGGATATTCACCGGAGCTTCCCTCCTGACGAGGGCAGTCGTGATAGGGATCATCCCGCCGATGGCAATCCCGAACAGAAGTCGGCAAATCATCAACTGCCAGATGGACGTGACAAATGCCTGCGGAATGATGAAGATAAAGGATAGAAGAAGCAGAGCACCGAGCACTTTCTCATATCCGATGTCATCCCCCATTTTCCCCCATTTCCGGGCGAAAAGAAGATTGCCGACCCCTGCGGCACTAAACGTCAGACCCGCCAGAAATGCTACATTTTGTGAATCCGTTAGACTGGCCACGTAAAGCGATAGAAGCGGCTGGATGCTGAAGTTCCCGATTTGGATCAACGCGGTTACGATCATGACATTCAGCATTAATCGGTGATGAAGCAAACCGCCAAGTATCGTCTTCCTTGAGTAGTTTATCGCCTTTTCATTTTTCACTTTCTTTTGTTCCTTAATGCCAAACAAAACAATCAGTGCCGCCACAACGACTGAAAGCGAAGTGATGATGAATGTATATTGGAATCCGAATGCATCTGCCATTAATCCGCCTAACACGGGTCCAAAAAGAGTCCCCGTCACACTTCCCATTTGCAACGTCCCTAGCTTTTTACCGGCTTCTTCCCTTGCCGTCTGGGATGAAACAAACGCGAGTGATGTCGGTATGAAGCCGGTGACGACCCCGTTGAATAACCGCAGGATGAAGAATGTTTCGACAGAATTGACGAATCCCATCATAAAGACAGATATTGCAATTCCGAAGCCATTAATAATCAATATCGGTTTAAATCCGTATTTATCGGCAATCCGTCCCCAAATCGGTGACATGATTAATGCTGTTATGAACGTCGCCCCGAAAATCAATCCCGCCCATTTTTGGACGTACGCATCTGAATGATTTCCGAATGTTTCTATGTATAAAGATAGGAAAGGCATGATCATCGTCATCGTACCGGCAACGAGGAAGTTTGCGACCCAGATGATGATGAAATTCCGTTTTTGTACATTCATGTAAGTGACCCGCTTTCATTTGATACGCCGACTTTCATGCACCTCGGCGACGCATTGATTGGCAAACGTTATCAGAGTAGGGATTCCCTTTGCTTGATGCCAGTAAACGTATGTATGTTTCATTCATTATAGGACATTTCGGAGTCCGAAGGAAATTTCGTGCTTATCAATCGAAAATAAAAGAAGGTTATGGTAAACTGTTTCAGGGTGAATGATTATGAAAAAGATGTCGCTATCTTTGCTGTCGGTCTTTCTACTATTGCTTCTTGCCGCTTGTGGTCAAGGTGATCAAAAAGAGCAAGAAAAAGCAACAAATGGATCGGCGACTACGCAAAATGAAGACGAAGAGCAAGACCAGCAATCTGATGACAAATCATCAGATGAAGCGACCAATGAGGAGGCCACTACTATGTATCCACAATTATCGAATGAAGTTGCAGCGAACGAAGCTCTTGTCGTCATGAATACGACAATGGGTCCAATTAAAATTAAACTATTTCCAGAACAAGCGCCAAAAACAGTCGAGAACTTTTTGACACATGCAGAGAACGGTTACTATGACGGAATCATTTTCCACCGTGTCATTAAAGATTTCATGATCCAAGGCGGCGACCCGACAGGTACAGGTATGGGCGGGGAAAGCATCTACGGTGATTCATTCGAGGATGAATTCACGATGGATCTATTCAATTTAAGAGGGGCATTGTCGATGGCGAATGCTGGCCCGAACACGAACGGCAGCCAATTTTTCATCGTGCAAGCTTCAACTCCACCAGGAACAGCAGCACAACTTACTCAAGGTGGCTGGCCAGAAGAAATCGCCAAAGCGTATGAAGAGAATGGCGGAACTCCTCACCTTGATCAGAAGCATACCGTTTTCGGTCAAGTAATCGAAGGAATGGACATTGTGGATAAAATTGCAGCTGCTAAGACAGGAAGAGCAGACAAGCCGGTTGAAGAAATTTCAATCGAGTCAATCGAAATCATCCAGAAATAAGACAGGTTAGGAAGTGTACGTAAATGAACGTTTTCCTTATGCCGTTCCTTTACTTTCCAGAAGATAAATCAGAATATATTCCAGCAGCGATTTCCTTTTTCTTTTTCATGATTCTTCTTGTGATCACGTTTATGTGGATCAGGCGGAACTCGAAAAAACAGGAAGAGGAAACACGTGAACTGGAAGAACGAATCTTGCGCGAACGCCGCGAAGCGAGAGAAAAGCAAGAACTTCAATAAAAAATGCATGATCCGATTTTATGGATCATGCATTTTTATTATTTATTGCATAGCTTTAATAAATCTTGCCACTCCATCTTCAACAATCAACCGGGGAGCAGCAACGTTCATGCGAAGGAATCCATGGCCTGCTTCGCCATACTTCGATCCTGGCTCGAGCGCAAGTTTTCCTTTATTCAAAAGCCTGTCCATCATCTCTTCTTCAGAAAGTCCGGTTCCTCGGTAATCAATCCACAATAAGTACGTCGCTTGCGGTTTTTGAATCTGGATTCCAGGAACGGCCTCCGTTACTGTACTGATGACATAGTCCATATTGGATGAAATAGTCTCGAGCAAGTTTTCCAGCCATTCTTCACATTCCGTGTATGCGGAAATTAGGGCTGAAGCGGCAAATGCATTCAATTCCATTTGACCGTGAGCCAACGCACTTTGCTGCAATGCTTCCCGAAGGTCGTCCTCTTTTGTAATCATGACTGCAGCCTGTACACCCGCCAAGTTGAATGTTTTTGTAGGTGCGACACAAGTGATGACGCGTCCGCCTTCTTCTTCTGCTAACACAGCTAAAGGAATATGCTTGGATCCAGGAAGGACAAGGTCTGCATGGATTTCATCGGATAGGATCAACACATCATATTGTTTACAAAGGCGAAGGATATTCCGCAATTCCTCTTCTGTCCAAACAACGCCCCCTGGGTTGTGCGGATGGCATAAGATGAATAGCTTAACACCTTGCTGCAAGCTTTTTTCAAAAGCATCGAAGTCGATCGAGTAGTTGCCGTTCTCTTCGCGTAGTCTGCACTCAACAATATTCCGCTTCTGATGCCCTGGTACATTGAAGAACGGCGGATACACAGGCGATGTAATTAAGATATTATCTCCGGCACTCGTGAACGTCTCCACAACCGTAGCGATTGCAGGAACGACGCCATGATGGAAGAGCATCCAATCATTTTCAGTTTCCCATCCATGGCGTGATGAAAGCCAAGTCCGGACGGAGTCTTTACACTTTGCACATATATATGAATATCCGAAAACACCATGATCCAGGCGTTCCTGCATGGCTGCAAGGATTGGTTGAGGTGCCTTGAAATCCATATCAGCAATCCACATCGGCAAGACTTCAGAAGCGTCTTCCAAGCCGTAAATGGCTTCCATATTGCCCCATTTCACAGAACGGGTATTTTTTCGATCAATAACTAGTTCGAATTCATTCATGCTAATATCCCTCATTTCCTTTTTTCTTTTCCATTACTATGCTATCATAAATGCAAGAAAAGAAAAAAATAAGGTGACTTATCGTGCAAACAATCGAAATGAATAAAAAAGCAATCTTGCTGCTCGAAGAATGGGATCCTTTTAATGTCGGCAGAAAAGCATATGAACTAGAAATTGCCGATGTTGTTGCAGAGCTTCAAGTTCTTGATCATCCGACCGATCTTGCAAAACGGATCCGTGAGATCTATGAACATTCTTATGAACTATGGATTCCGATAGAGAAATGCATGCAAATAGCTTATAAGTTAGTGGCGATAAAATACGAAGCAAAATGTATAGTCTAAAATTATTCCGCATCTACGAAAATGTAGATGCGGTTTTTTTATTTGAAACATTTAAGGAATTCCTTTCGTATCATCATCAGAGGGGATAGGGAGTGAGGGGACAGTATGGAAGAGACCGATTTGATTCTACGTGCGCAAAACGGGGAAAGGGAGGCGTTTGCGCAATTGATGGATCTGCACTATAGAACTGTCGAGAGGTTTTCGTATCAATGCGGCGTTCGCCTTGATGATATACCGGATGTGACACAGGAAGTATTTATCAAGCTGTACAGGTTCCTGCCGCAATTCAATCAGCAGAGGTTCACGACCTGGTTATATAAAATTACGTTAAATACAGCACGTGATTACTACCGGAAAGAGGGTAGAGAGACAGCGAAAGAAGAGCGGATGAAAAATGCCGGTCAAGCATCATCACAACAATCGACCGAATTCCAAGTTCTCCTTTTTGAAGAAGACCGTGAATTGCATGAATCAATTCAGCTACTGGATGAAAAATATAGGATCCCACTTATCTTGTTTTATTTTCAAGACTTAACGTATCACCAAATTGCGGATGTCATGAATATTACATTGGCAACAGTGAAAACCCGTATTTTCAGGGCAAAAGACAGCTTGAAAAAAGTGATGGACATGAAGGGAGGGGTAACACATGGCCAATGACAATTTTGAGAAACGGATGGAGTTTTTGAAAAAGTCGTATGAACGTGTTCCCACCTCATTTGATCCGGAAGAAGTATTTCGGAAGATTGATGAGGAAAGCATCTCCCGTAAGAATGAACAGAAAAAGCCGACCAAACATGGAGTGAGGCAGCAAATCACAGTTTGGGCGATGAGTATAGCGAGCATTTTTATTATCGGGTTTATTGGAACCGGATATATTATTGAACAGAAGCAGAAATCCGAAGAGGGAACTATCGAAACTACGTTGACTGATCAAGTAATTGAGGATCTATTTAAGCAATATGAGGAAGAACGGGAAAAACGCCGTGAAATGCTGAAGTTGGATGAAGTCTATTTTAAACATTACGCGAGTCGTGCAGATTCAACGATGAATTTATTGAAGAATAAAAGTTTCTTGGAAATGGTGAGGAATGGAAAAGACCAAACTGACCTACAGGAGATTTATATTCAAGCAATAGAAGAATTGAAGCTTCCGTCCGAAATGCTTGTGGACTTAAAACAACATAATCTTGCGGAAGATGAAAAAGGCAGCATTCGTTTTTTAGCAGATTACCGCGAAAAGATCCAGATGCTCATTGAAATTTACAACCAAATAATAAAAGAGAACAAAGAGGCTGTAGCCGCATATGAAGTGGATCATTCTGTCGATAAGGCCGAAATCATGATGCTGAGTACCAAAGGTTTCCCGGAGCAGCTACAGAATATAATCGGGACAATGCGTGAACACTCAATCCGACTGTATTCCGAGAAATATTCAGGGGAAATAAAGACAAGATATTTCAACCATTTTATTTATAAAGACTTAAATTCACGGTTGCATCCTAATACGAGTGCATACACCACGATGATTTCACAAGAACCATACATGTTTGGACCAATTCTTGAATACCCTGTGCTCGAAACGAGCTCGATCGTTACAGGTATGGAGTATACTCTCCTAGAAGGTGAACAGAATTCAAGTTTATATCCAGTCATAAAATCTTATTACATTACATTGTTCAATGAAATTATGAAAGGCAGTGAACACACGAAAATAGTTGACGCGGATGGTGTATTGCTTCCCGAATACCAAGAGGCGTGGAAAAATATGGCGGGCGGTGGTCAAGCAACGCCATTGCGCTACATCCTGGATCCGATTATCAAAGAGATGGAGGCTTCGGGCTGGCGAAAATCAGCGAGTTGGGAAGCGCTAACCTATTATGATTTGGAGGAAGCGCTTGTCCTGTACCGAGAAGGAGTACTTGAGGAATATATGTATGGAGAACGACCTGATTTTCAGGATGTTACCATTCAGCTACCGAATGATTCATTCGAAAAGGAAGTTCAAGCTATATATACCGATTTCAAAAAGACATACTCCAAGTCCATTTTGAAAGGCGTCTCGCCTGTTCACGTTCTCGGAGTATTCGATTACGCCAATGAAATGGATGACCCTCGAACAATGTATTATTTGTTCAATGAAAACACGTTGAAGCACAACGAATCCGGAATTGATTATACCGTAGATTATTACGTTGATAATTGGCGCAAAGGGCTTCCGTTCCTCCGCAATGCAACGGAGGTTAAATTTTACAAAGACAAGGCTTACCGCCATGATATGTCGTTCCACACAACTCTTGAATTTACTGGGGTCGATCGTGCAGTATCGATGGTTTATAGTGAAGAAGGAATTTGGGAACTGGGGACGCTATGGATGGATAGATTGCCTATGTACGATATGAGCCCGGAAAGGGATTTCCAAACTGAAGTCATGGATATGAGTGCTTTTAACTATGAATTATTAATTGGCACCGACAATGTTGATAACTATTTGAGATGGAGTCAGCCTTTGGATGTCCTTGGTTTGTATTTCTATGCAGGTAATAATGGTTTCTATGAAAAGCAGTATGAGCTATTCTATCAAGGAGTTGACTCGGAAGTTGTTGATAAAGAAACCTATTTGGAGAATCCCGAGAAGTATTTCCTGCCTTACGACGACAAGATGTATAGGAAAGCCTCCTTCCAAGGTCTGGAACAAGACGAGGGCGGAAACTGGCCTGGCATCGCAACGCTTACTGTCGACACAGAACTGTTTCCTGATCTGCCATCCGAAAGGAAATTCCATATGGTTTGGACGGAAGATGGATGGCGAGTGAAATTCAACCCATTAGAGCATTAACAATAGTTTAAAAGACGAAAGACTGCCGAAATATGGCAGTCTTTTTTCTGTCTATTTGGTATAGTTGAAGTAGGTGTAGTTTTGCGACGGGGGGGATTAGATTGGAAGATGTAGAGAAAAGAATCCTTCAAGGGGATCAGGAAGCTTTCAAGGAATGGCTGGGCATGCATATCTGGAAGATTGAGCGATTTGCCATACAATATGGAGTCTCATTAGAACAGTCTGCAACAGTGGCGGAAACTGTATTTAGAAATAGATTTGAAAGTAGTATCGAGTTAACAGAGGATGATTTAAAAGAAAGTTCGCTTTTAAAAAGTACGTTGAAAATGTTGGATGGCATGCAACCGGCAGACTTATCAGATGGTTTATTCCTATTTGAAGAGGATGACGAACTGCACCGCAGGCTAGTTGCATTGCCAGAGAAATGCCGGGTACCTTTCATTCTCAATCGCTTCTATAATAAATCAAGTAAAGAAATTGCGGAAATAACAGGAATGACAGTGCAGCTAGCCGAACAGGGTGTTGCCGAAGCCATTGCGATATTAGAAGAGCCTAACTTGGATAAAAAACTGGAGTTTTTGAATAGATCCTATGAAAGATTTCCACGATCCTATAATGAAACGAATATATTTCACGCGTTAGTAGAGGAATCGCCATTGAGTGAAAAGAAGAGTGAAACCATTATAAGAAAGAGGCCGTACTTGTTTTGGGGAATGGGTGCGAGCATCCTGTTGGTCTTGTTGTTATTTATCACTTATACAAATAGTGAGGCCTATCAAAAGAAATCTGCTGAAAAATTCATTGAGAAGGCCGGAGCTTCATTCCAGAAAGAATTGGAGCGTAATTCATATCTGGCCGGTATTTCCATTAAAGATAAGAAAGAGAACCTTTACACGGAATGGTATGGAGAAGAAACAATTAGGAAGTTCGATGTATTCATTAACCGCCTAGAGGGGCAAGTGAATAGAAGTGGAAGGATTGACAAGAAAAAAGCTGATGAAGAGTATGGCTTGATTGTTAAAGAGTTGGAAGTACCTTCCGAAATGGTGAATAACCTATTAAAAAAGCCTTTAGTGGATGATGAAGAGAAAAGTATGGAGTTCATGAATGAGTACTTTGGGAAGGTTACTAGGCTTTACCAATCTTATACGAATGTACTCTATGAGAATGAAAAAGTAATACAGGGTGCCGAGTGGAATGGGGAGGGAGGTTTTGATTATGAGTCTTTTACCAAGAACAAATCGAAGTACCCTCAGGAGTTCCGGCAAGCGATTGATGGAATGATGGAGCAAGGATATTCACTAAAGAGTGTACCCTATGATAATTATGTGTATCCTGAATTCGGACAACCCGAACTGACTGTTGTCCTACGTGAAAACCTGCATTCTACTATGGATATTTATATATCCTATTTGACGGGATCTTTAGTTGACTTCCATCTCAGTCCAATTGAGGAGCAGGTTGACCTTCTATTGCAAACTGAGAAGGCGGCATTAAGGGCTGAAGGACACCAGGAGCTCTATTCAAGTATATTTAACTCCTACACTTGGATGTTGTATTCAGTGACAGGAATGGTTGGTCAACTGGAGATCCGTGATTCTACTGGAACTATCAAAGAGGAATATAAAGAGGCGTGGACGCGCATTGCCTTCAATGGGAAAAATTCACCTTCAGGTCACATAATGAGGGAAGTTATAGTAGAAATGGAGGACTCAGGCTGGACTACATCACCTTATCTCGATAGTCTAGAGTATTTCTTCATCGAAGGAGAATTGAAGCAATTCATAAGGGAGATGAAGAAATGAGAAAATGATTGAATCTTTACAATTTACCCGTCAAATCTTTTGATTGGAAAGGGCTCACTATGGTATAATTGCGGATGGCCGTATAGGCAGATTCGATACCAAAAAGATTGGGAGCTGTTTCACATGAGTAAAAAATATGAAGTGGGGGAAGAGTTGACTGGCAAGGTGACAGGCATCCAGCCATATGGAGCGTTTGTCGCACTTGATGAAGAGACGCAAGGTCTCGTCCATATTTCAGAAATCACATATGGGTTTGTCAGAGATATCAATGACTATCTAGCTGTAGGCGATGAAGTGGAAGTGAAAGTGTTGGAAGTCGATCGTAACGCAGGAAAAATCAGCCTTTCCATCCGCGCACTCCAAGAGGCGCCAATCAACCACCAAAAAACAGGCCGACCTCGCAAATCGCTGCAAGATAAAGTGAAAGAGCAGGATGCAGAAGGCTTCAATTCATTAAAAGACAAATTGAAAGACTGGATAGACCGTTCGGGGTATTAAACAAAAGGCATCCAGCCATCCGGAGTCTAGACGGTACAACAAACTAAAAACGAAAACGGGAGATGGCATTTTGAGCCTATCTCCCGTTTTTTAGTTTCCTCAATCGATATTGAAGGTTCTGCCTGCTCATGCCAAGTGCATTTGCCGTTTTTGTTATATTGTCGTCGTGAAGCTTCATGGCCTTCTGTAAATAATATTCTTCCGCTTCCTTTAAATAGCGATCGAGTGGCATAAGTTCCTTTTCGGGATTCACGATGAAATTGACAGCCTGTGTAGGAGTATCTCCCATGCCATCGATTTTTAAGCGGAAATGAAGAGGAAGCATCTCATACGTGACCACCGTCTCTGTAGTGGCGAGGGAAGATATTTCATCAAGAAGAAATTCAAGCTCCCGCATATTCCCTGGCCAATCATAGCGAAGGAATAGTTCTTCCACTTCCTTCGTGATTCCGACGAGGGAATTCCCGAACCTTTCCCTCCGTCTCGCAAAATAGGTAGTGACAAACGGTACGATATCTTCTTTTCGTTTCCGTAACGGGGAAATCCGTATTGTAAAAGAAGCGAAGAAGTAATAGAGATCCTTCAATAGGCTTCCTTTTGCAATCAATTCGACAGGGTCGTCGCCGATGCTTGCGATAAATTGGCGGTCGTTTTGAGTTGAATTTTTTAAGAATGTAAAGAGTTTCTGCTGAAGAGAAATGGATAATAAATCGATGCGCTCACAGAATAACGTGAACGGTTCCGATATAGTCAAGTCATCGTCGAGCCGATTGATCAGTTCGGCGTCAGATTGGTGACAATGAAGCGTAAGAAAGCGTCCATTGGCAGGTGACGCTTCGTAATGAATGCTTTCAGCTAGTAAATCTTTCCCGGTACCTGACTCGCCGATGAGGAGCACGGGCAATTTTGTCCCCGATGCTTTGCGTGCTGTCGATACGACCGTCTTCATTTCGTCCGAAGCGGCGACGATCTGATTAAATGTGACAGGATCACTGTTTTTCCGCATTGGGTGAAGGACGAACCTCTCAAGTGCAGTGACGTCCCTTGCAATCTCCACTGCGCCAACGAGCCCACCATCATGGAACACCGGATATGTATCGTTGATTGTCGTAATTTCGTGTCCTTTCCGATTCCAATACGTCTGCTTTACATTCAATTTGTCCATGCCGCTTTGAAGTACCTTCAATAATGTACTTTCTTCCTGATCAAAATTGAATAATTCCAAGATGGAGCGGTCGCCGACTTCTTCAAGCTCCAACCCTTCAATCGCTTTCATCTTATCGTTATAGATAACGGTTCTGCCGGAACGATCCACTGCATGGATACCGACACCGGCCCGATTCACTGCGAATTCATATAAGGGAAAAAGGTTCTTTTCGATTTTATTCACGAATCAACACCGTCCGTTTACGTTTTTTTGCAAAATAAACAAAAACACTTGAATTATGCAACAATCTCTTGCATTATTATATATGGAACTATCGATTAAATGCAAATATATTTTGCGGCTAACTAACTGAGGAGGAGTAACATGATCCCATACAAACACGAACCATTCACAGACTTTACACTAGCTGAAAACAAAAAAGCATATGAGGAAGCTTTGAAAACCGTCGAAGGCTATCTAGGGCAAGACTACCCGTTAATCATCGGCGGCGAACGCATTATGACGGAAGACAAACTCGTTTCGATGAACCCTGCAAATAAAGAAGAAGTGATCGGACGTGTTTCAAAGGCGAGCCGAGATCTTGCTGAAAAAGCGATGAACGTTGCTGACGAAACGTTCAAAACTTGGAGCAAAGTGAAGCCGGAATTCCGTGCGGATGTATTGTTCAAAGCTGCGGCGATTATTCGTCGCCGTAAACATGAGTTTTCAGCGCTTTTGACAAAGGAAGCGGGTAAGCCATGGAACGAGGCGGATGCAGATACTGCTGAAGCGATCGACTTCTTGGAATACTACGGGCGTCAAATGCTTACATTGAAAAATGGCATGCCAGTTGAAAGCCGTCCTGGCGAATTCAACCGATTCGATTATATTCCTCTCGGAGTAGGCGTAGTCATCTCGCCTTGGAACTTTGCATTGGCGATTATGGCGGGCACGACTGTAGCTGCATTGGTTACAGGAAACACGGTCCTATTGAAACCTGCATCCACAACAACTGTCGTTGCATATAAATTCATGGAAGTGCTCGAAGAAGCGGGAATGCCTGCTGGAGTTGTCAACTACATCCCAGGTTCAGGCGCAGAAGTTGGAGACTACCTCGTTGACCACCCAAGAACACGTTTTGTCTCCTTCACAGGTTCACGCGAAATTGGTACACGTATTTACGAGCGTGCTGCAAAAGTGAACGAAGGCCAAATCTGGTTGAAACGTGTAATCGCTGAAATGGGCGGTAAAGACACAATCGTTGTAGACAACAATGCAGATCTTGAATTGGCGGCTCAATCGATCGTCAAGTCAGCATTCGGATTCAGCGGACAGAAATGTTCTGCATGTTCACGTGCAGTCATCCATGAAGAAGTTTACGATCAAGTCGTGGCACGCGTTGAAGAATTAACGAAAGAATTGACGTACGGTGATCCTACGAAACAATCGAACTTCGCTGGACCGGTTATCGACCAGGCTTCATTCGATAAAATCATGAGCTACATTGAAATCGGAAAAGAAGAAGGACGCCTCGTTGCAGGTGGAGAAGGGGACAGCTCGAAAGGCTTCTTCGTCGCACCGACTGTATTTGCAGATGTCGATCCAAAAGCGCGCATTATGCAAGAAGAGATTTTCGGACCTGTCGTTGCAATTACTAAAGCGAAAAGCTTCGACGAAGCAATTGAAATCGCGAACAATACGGACTACGGCCTGACTGGCGCAGTCATCACGAACAACCGTGAGCATATCGAACAGGCGCGTCAAGATTTCCACGTAGGAAACCTGTACTTCAACCGCGGTTGCACAGGCGCTATCGTCGGCTATCAGCCATTCGGCGGATTCAATATGTCCGGTACCGACTCCAAAGCGGGCGGCCCAGACTACTTGCAATTACACATGCAAGGTAAGACAACATCGGAAACTCTTTAAAGCGTAGGGCGCCTGCCTAGATGCGACAGGCATAAGGCGAAGATGTGAAGTGGCGTTTTTTGCCACATAGCAGCTTTGCCTTATGACCCCGAGCATCTGGGGCCCGAAGCTGGATAACACTATAATTAAATAGGAAGCAGTTCCCTGAACTGCTTCCAGCTATACATACAAATGGGGAGGGGAAATACATGTCGGTTTCTGAAAAGATCATTTCACAAACGAATAAATACGGGGCGAACAATTACCATCCACTGCCAATTGTCATTTCTGAAGCGGAAGGTGTTTGGGTTAAGGATCCAGAGGGGAATAAATACATGGATATGCTTTCCGCGTATTCGGCAGTGAACCAAGGACACCGCCACCCGAGAATTATCCAGGCATTGAAGGATCAGGCGGATAAAGTAACGTTGACTTCACGCGCATTCCACAACGACCAACTTGGCCCGTGGTATGAATTGATATGCAAACTGTCCGGGAAAGACATGACATTGCCGATGAATACTGGGGCTGAGGCTGTTGAAACAGCTATTAAAGCGGCCCGTCGCTGGGCATATGACGTCAAAGGCGTTGAGGAGAATAAAGCTGAGATTATCGGTTGCAACGGAAATTTCCACGGGCGTACGATGACAGCGGTCTCCCTCTCATCTGAAGCGGAATATAAGCGCGGTTTCGGTCCGATGCTTCCAGGCATCAAATTGGTGGATTTCGGTGATTTGAAAGCATTGGAAGAAGCGATCACTCCGAATACAGCAGCATTCATCATCGAACCGATCCAAGGGGAAGCGGGTATTCTTATTCCACCTGCGGGTTATATGAAAGCAGCTTACGAACTTTGTAAAAAACAAAACGTCCTATTTATTGCCGATGAAATTCAGGCAGGTCTTTGCCGTACAGGTAAAATGTTTGCTTGTGAGTGGGAAGGCTTCGAACCCGATATGTATATTCTAGGGAAAGCATTAGGCGGCGGAGTGTTCCCGATTTCTTGCGTCGCAGCGAACAAAGATATCCTCGGAGTGTTCAATCCAGGTTCCCACGGCTCGACATTCGGTGGAAATCCAATGGCGTGTGCTGTCTCAATCGCTTCTTTGGAAGTTTTGCAGGATGAGAATCTTGCAGACAAATCACTTGAACTAGGAAATTACTTCATTGAACAATTGAAGAAAATCAACCATCCGTCAATCAAGGAAGTACGAGGACGCGGTCTGTTCATCGGTGTCGAACTGACAGAAGCGGCACGTCCTTATTGCGAACAGCTGAAGGAACTCGGGTTGCTCTGCAAAGAGACGCACGATACTGTCATCCGTTTTGCACCGCCTTTAATCATATCAACAGAAGAACTTGACTGGGCATTGGATAAAATTAATAAAGTTTTTGCAAGTTAAATAAATAGTACCCAAAATTCTCCCGGTGTATGGTACAATATGTGCGGTAGAAAAATACATTATGAAATCAAAGAGGCGAACTTTTACATGACTGAAAACCTGAATCTGTTTACGTCTACACAAGTTGTCATTAAGGAAGCACTTGATAAACTAGGCTATGATGAAGGAATGTACGATCTTCTGAAAGAACCAATCCGTATGGTGGAAGTTAGAATCCCTGTCCGCATGGATGACGGGAAAGTGAAAGTATTCACTGGTTTCCGCGGTCAACATAACGATGCGGTCGGTCCAACGAAAGGCGGCGTCCGTTTCCATCCAGCGGTTACTGCTGATGAAGTACGCGCGTTGTCAATGTGGATGACATTGAAAGCGGGAATTGTCGATTTGCCATATGGCGGCGGTAAAGGCGGAATCATCTGCGACCCGAGAGAAATGTCCATGGGTGAACTAGAACGTTTGAGCCGTGGGTATGTACGAGCATTGAGCCAGGTAATGGGACCGACTAAGGATATTCCAGCACCGGACGTTTTCACGAATGCTCAAATCATGGCTTGGATGATGGATGAATATAGTAGAATTGATGAATTCAACTCTCCTGGTTTCATTACAGGTAAACCGATTGTTCTTGGAGGTTCTCAAGGACGTGACCGTGCAACTGCTGAAGGTGTAACGATCATTATTAATGAAGCGGCGAAAAAGCGTGGAATCGATATGAAAGGTGCACGGATTGTCATCCAAGGATTCGGAAACGCAGGAAGCTTCCTATCCAAATTCCTTCATGATGCAGGTGCAAAAGTAATCGGGATTTCCGATGCTTATGGCGCACTTCATGATCCGGACGGATTGGACATCGACTATCTATTGGATCGTCGGGATAGCTTCGGAACGGTTACAACACTTTTCGATAACACGATCACGAATAGTGAACTATTGGAATTGGATTGTGATATCCTCGTTCCAGCAGCTATTGAAAATCAAATTACTGAAAAGAACGCTCATGATATTAAGGCGACAATCGTTGTTGAAGCTGCAAATGGTCCAACGACATCTGAAGCTACGAAAATTCTTACAGATCGAGGAATCCTCCTTGTGCCTGACGTTCTAGCAAGTGCTGGCGGCGTAACAGTTTCCTACTTCGAATGGGTTCAGAACAATATGGGTTATTACTGGACAGAAGAAGAAGTTCGCGAAAAAATGACGAAGAAAATGGTTGACGCGTTCGAAAACGTATATAATGTTGCGTCAACAAGAAATATAGACATGCGTCTAGCTGCATATATGATCGGAATCCGCAAAACTGCGGAAGCATCAAGATTCCGCGGCTGGGCTTAACAAAAGCGTAGGGTGGCGGTCAGCTGCGACAGGCATAAGACAGATATGCGAAACGGCGCACTTTGCCGTACAGCAGAGCTGACTTATGACCCGAGCAGCTGCCACCCGGAGCTGGACGATAACAATAAGAAAGCATCTCCTGGTTAACGGGAGATGCTTTTTTATATTTCTTCAGGCTCCGCTACAGCGACGTGTTCCACCTCATTCTCTCGCATCGCATCAAAAAGCAACCCTAACGAAATGAGTCCGGAAATCCCTACGATAATATAAAAGAATCGGGCGAACGGTTGGGCGTGACCGTCGGCAAGTTGGGCAACGACATCAAAGCTGAACAGACCGACGACTCCCCAATTCAATGCACCTATAATAGTAATGGCAAGCGCTAGTTTTTGAACCAAAATGTCACCTCCTAAGGCTAGGATTCCCAATCCAAACCGTTCCATACTTGCATCGCTCAATTCATTCTTGGATAATGTACAGTAGAAATAGGAGGTTATCTATATGAAGGAATTTGTTTTTCAAAACCCTGTTAAATTGATTTTTGGTAAAAACTCCATAACAAAGCTTGCGCAGGAATTATCGGCTTATGGCAATAGGATTCTCATTGTATATGGTGGAGGGAGCATTAAAAGGAATGGTCTTTACGATGAGTTGGTGGAAATTCTGAAGGAAGAACAAAAGGAAGTGTTTGAACTTGCAGGCGTGGAGCCGAATCCACGTGTCAGCACTGCAAGGAAAGGGGCGGCACTTTGTAAAGAGCATAATATTGATTTTATATTGGCAGTCGGAGGCGGCTCTGTCATTGATTGTACGAAGTTAATTGCGACAGCTGCAAAATATGATGGCGATCCGTGGGATTTTGTCATTAAAAAAGATTCCCCAAAAGATGCAATTCCATTTGGGACGATTTTGACGTTGGCGGCAACTGGTTCTGAAATGAATGCTGGCTCCGTTATTACTAATGAAGAAACAGAAGAGAAGTACGGGTGGGGAGGACCATTCAACTTCCCGAAATTCTCTATACTGGATCCGACTTATACGCTTTCCTTGCCTAAAGACCAAACCGTTTACGGCATTGTTGACATGATGTCACACATTTTTGAGCAGTATTTCCATAGCGCAACGAATACACCGCTTCAGGACGAATTGTGTGAAGGGGCTTTGCGGGCAATCATGGCAGCAGGTGAAGAACTCGTTAATGATCTGCAGAACTATGACTTGCGTGAAACAATCCTATTAGGCGGAACTTGGGGATTGAATGGATTTTTAGGCATGGGGAATAATGGCGGTGACTGGGGAACGCATGATATTGAACATGCCGTGTCGGCAGTTTACGATATTCCTCACGCGGGAGGATTGGCGATTCTATTCCCACATTGGATGAGACATACGCTAAAGCTGAATCCAGCTCGTTATGCAAAGTTGGCAGTCAACGTCTTTGGAGTGGATCCAGAGGGGAAAACAGATGAGGTTGTTGCCAATGAGGGTATTGATAAACTGAGGGCGTATTGGACAGCTATTGGTGCACCTGAACGTTTATCGTATTACGGCATCGATGACTCAAAGGTCGACATCATGGCGAAGAAGGCTGCAATCAATGGACCTCTAGGCAGATACGCGCAATTGAGTGAGGAAGAAGTGAGATCCATATTGGTGGCTTCGTTATAATGACTGAAGGCAGAGGGGGAAATTATTCATTCCGCCCTCTGCTTTTTAATTTCCGGCAGTTTCCTTCGTGTCTCTTCAGACATAGTTGTCTCGTTCACCCCTTGCCAAGTTTTGATGCCGTCGTCTTCATCGAAAGATATCAATGCCTCCCGAACGCCTTTCTGCTTCAGCACCAAAGCCATTAGCCTGTCCCTTACATCATCGATATATGCGACAGTTTGTGAAGGATCCACCTCGGCAATCACTTCGACATGAAGGTATTCACCTTCTTTAATTACTTCGACTTTTTGGATATCTTTTATATCGGGATCTTCAGCAATAATTTGTGCAATATGGTTCAACATCTCTTCATCGGTCTCACCGATTGCCCCCCTGGCATTCTCTAGGAACACCCTTCCGACGACGTAAAACATCATAATTCCAATTATCACGGATGCAATCCCTTCAGCTTGAAGGAATCCAACGAAATGGGCAATCAAGACCGCCATGAATGCCAATAAACCGCCTATAGTTGCAACCATGTCTTCCATGAAGACCAATTTAGTAGCGGGCTTGGCTTTATTCAAATGAGTTAAGCTGAAGGTGAATGCTTTCATTCCGGATAGGTCATTCCCGGTCTCATGCGCAATCTCCTTGGAAGCCTTCAATAGGACGAAGAACTCCAGTAAAGTGGCCAAGCCGAGGACACTTAAATTGATAACGAGTCCTTTTGTTTCGGCCGGATTCAATATATGATGCCAACCTTCCTTCACTGCTTCATACGACATGATGCCGACGATGATGACGGCACCCAAACAGACAAGATTGACAACCCTGCCGAAGCCATTCGGGAATTTCGGGGTTGGCGCCTTCTTGGACAAGGCGGAACCGATATATACAAAGAATTGATTTGCCGCATCTCCCAAGGAGTGCAGCATTTCCGCAAACATCGCTACGTTACCAGTTAACATATAGGCGATTGCTTTAAGGATGGCAATACCGGCGTTGACTGTGCCTGCCAGCAGTGATGGCTTATTGCCATCCTTCAGTAGTCGTAAAATATCTCTCATATACATAAGCCTCCATTAAGGAAAGATTTCTATTTCGACCGATTCAATATAAGGGAGCTCGGTCAGTTCAGTGTATAATTGTGTAGTTCCCTTTCTGGGGAGGGCGTTTAGACGAAAATCGACTTCATGCACTGAAGGTTTAGAGTCAGAGTGTAATTTGCGGATACGCAGGTTTTCCACTTTCATATTCTCGGCATTCAAAATCCCGATGAGGTCATCGATTTTACTTTTATCCGACACGACGACAATGCATGCTGCCTCCTTTGATCGGATTCTTTTTGGGCCGAACTTGGCTAGAAGAGGTGCAATCACCTCAATAACAAAGAGTATGCTCACTACAGCAAATGCAGCTTCGATGTAAAAGCCTGCGCCGACTGCAATTCCGATGCTTGCTGCTCCCCAGATCATTGCAGCTGTCGTTAGACCCGTAATGTTATCGTTATCTCTTCTTAAAATAGCACCCGCACCGAGGAATCCAATCCCGCTTACTATTTGTGCAGCAAGTCGCAAGGGGTCCATCGTCACGTTAATATCATCCCTAGCAGGAACTAGATAAGCTGCTTCTATTGAGACAATCGTCAATAGGCAACTGAAGGTAGAGATGACTGCACTCGTTTTTAAACCGATTGGCTTCTTCTTAATTTCCCTCTCTACTCCGATAATTAAACTTAAACCTAGAGCAATTGCGATTTTAATCAATACTTCCGGATACATTGAATTATTGATGATCCATTCCATTGACTTTTCCCCCCACTATCATCATCTTGACGCAGATATGCTATACTCTTTATATTGTCTTTAGCCTAAAAAGGTTACAAACTAACCTGTACTCCCTTTGAAAGAGAAGTGTGCATCTTGGAAAAACCTACTATTCACCCTTATATCCCGATTATCATCGGCGTCATATCCGTGGCGCTCTCAGCAATCTTCGTAAAACTTGCAACTGCTGATGCCGGCGTCATAGCCTTCTATCGTATGTTGTTCACGGTTGTTCTCATGCTTCCGCTATTCCTTGCAAAGTATAGGAAGGAAGTTTTTCTTCTGACGAAAAAAGACTGGATCTTTTCGGCAGTAGCCGGAGTTTTTCTGGCCTTTCATTTCATTCTATGGTTCGAATCGTTGAATTACACGTCTGTTGCAAGCTCAACCGTACTCGTTACGTTGCAGCCGATCTTTGCATTTGTCGGCACATATTTCTTCTTTAAAGAAAAGCTGTCGTTTAAAACGATCTTGTCGGCAGTAATTGCAATTGCCGGGAGTGTCATCATCAGTTGGAGTGACTTCCAATTAAGCGGAACCGCTTTTTTCGGTGATATGCTTGCCTTAGCCGCCTGTGCGCTTATTACTGCGTATTTGCTCTTCGGACAAGAAGTGCGTAAACGGCTTTCTCTTATTACGTATACGTTTCTTCTATACTCAATCAGTACAGTTACACTCTTTTTTTATGTTCTACTAAAGGGGGAGTCATTCGGTCCGCATTCAACTTCAAATTGGTTCTGGTTCTTCATGCTCGCACTCATACCCAATCTGCTAGGGCACTCGTTATTCAATTGGGCAGTTAAGTGGGTGAGTACAAACGTCATCTCAATAGCCATTCTTTTTGAACCGGTAGGCGCGTCGCTTCTTGCGTTCTATATTCTGCATGAGAAGCTCTCCGCAGCGCAAATAACCGGCGGAATCGTTGTCATAGCTGGCATTCTGTTGTTTATTATCGATGTGAAAAAGATTCGTGATAAATTATTTATAAAAAAGGCTTGATTTTATATTTGGTTATGAGGTATAGTATTACTTGTCCTTAAGAGACGGCAACGACAACAACATCTTCGAAAAAAAGATTTGAAAAAGTTGTTGACTCGAGAGTGACAGCGTGTTATGATAGAGGAGTCGCTGTGAAAGACGGCGAAACAATGAACCTTGAAAACTGAACAGCAAAACGTCAACAAATAAAGTTCTGGAGCCGACTCTGTCGGTGAAAAGAACAAACGAATCTTCGGATTCAAATTGACATCTTAATTGATGCCAGCAAGAAACTCGAGCTACTCGAATTTCTCTATTATGGAGAGTTTGATCCTGGCTCAGGACGAACGCTGGCGGCGTGCCTAATACATGCAAGTCGAGCGGATTGATGGGAGCTTGCTCCCTGATATCAGCGGCGGACGGGTGAGTAACACGTGGGCAACCTGCCCTGCAGATGGGGATAACTCCGGGAAACCGGGGCTAATACCGAATAATCGGTTCTTCCGCATGGAAGAACTCTGAAAGACGGTTTCGGC